>JAJZPK010000095.1 GCA_021811205.1 Pseudomonadota bacterium | reverse complement strand
ATCTTCTCACTCATTTCCATACCGCGTTCTGACGTAATCGTCAATGATCAACTGAAATTCCTGCGCAATGCGGTCGCCCTTCAAAGTCACCGTCTTGACGCCATCGACATAGACGGGAGCCACTGGATTCTCCCCTGAGCCCGGAAGACTGATCCCGACATTGGCAAGCTTGCTCTCGCCCGGGCCGTTGACCACGCACCCCATCACCGCAACATTCATGTTCTCCACGCCCGGGTAGCGGATACGCCACACAGGCATCTGGCTTCTCAGGTAATCCTGAATGTCCCGCGCAAGCTCCTGAAAGAACACGCTGGTCGTCCTGCCGCAGCCTGGACAGGCCGTCACCAGCGGCGAGAAAGAACGAAACCCCATGGTCTGCAGGATCTCCTGGGCGACGACAACTTCTTTCGTTCTGTCCCCGCCAGGCTCGGGCGTGAGCGAGACGCGTATCGTGTCGCCGATACCTGCCTGAAGGAGCACGGCAAGCGCCGCCGTGGAAGCCACGATGCCTTTTGACCCCATGCCGGCCTCTGTAAGTCCCAGATGAAGCGGATAATCGCAACGCGATGCCAGGTTTGTATAGACCTCGATCAGGTCCTGGACATCGCTGACCTTGCAGGACAGGACGATCTTGTCGGGGGACAGACCGAGTTCTACCGCACGTTCTGCGCTGGACAGGGCTGAGACAATGAGCGCTTCCTTCTGGATTTCACCGGCTTCGAGCGGTTTTGCGCACCTGGCATTGTCGTCCATCATCCTGGCAAGCAGATCGGGATCGAGGCTGCCCCAGTTGACGCCTATCCTCACCGGCTTGTCGTATCTGCAGGCCGTTTCGATCATGGCTGCGAATTGCTCGCCCCGCTTCCTGCCCGCACCGACGTTGCCCGGGTTGATGCGATATTTGGCGAGCGCCTCTGCGCATTCCGGATATTGCGTGAGCAGCTTGTGACCGTTGAAATGGAAGTCTCCGACGATCGGAACCGAACAGCCCATCCTGTCGAGGGCTTCCCTGATCTTCGCGACCTGGCTTGCCGCCTCCACGGTATTGACCGTGATCCTCACGAGCTCTGACCCCGCCTTCCAAAGCTCGGCTATCTGCTTCACCGTCGATTCGGCATCGGCCGTATCGGTGTTCGTCATCGACTGGACGACGATGGGCGCATCCCCGCCAACGGCGACATCGCCGATCCAAACCATCCTGGATCTTCTTCTCTCGGATTTCATCACTTACTTGAGCGTGACGCGAGCCACTTCGATTTTGATATAGGGCGCAAGATCGACGGGCTTGCCTTCGTAATCGAGCTTGACGTGCTTGGCATTGCCGATGACCAGCGAAAAAGGCGCATCCCCGGAAACATATGTTTCCGTACCCGCGCGGTTCAACTTCGAAAACACGATCTTCCCACGCGCGTCCCTCACTTCGACCCACGCATCCGCATCGAAAGCCAGATGCACCGGCCCGGAAGACGAAGACTGGGTTACGGCTTCGGGGATCGAGGCTGCAGCCGGCATTGATACCGCCACGGGTTGCGATACTTCGACCGCAGGCGCTGAAACGGCCACAGGCATGGATTTTGATCTCATCGCGGGCACAACGGGCACGACGACCTTGGACAACGGCTCTGTCGGCTTGTGCGCCGTTCTCAATGGCGCATGATTCTCCCGATAGATCTCGTAGAAGAGGATCGAGAAAGCCACCAGCACGAAGCCGATCGCGTAATGCACCCAGCTCTTCCTCTGCCCAGAAGGAAAGGGAATGCCCTCGTCCACCGGGGGTTCGATCGCCCCTTCGGGAAGCTCGATGCCCCCGATCAATGGCTCGGGATCGACTTGCAGCAGCTTCGCATAATTCCTGATGAAGCCGCGCACGAAAACGGGCCCGGGGAGCACGCTGTAATCGCCCGACTCAAGCGCCTCTATCTGGTTGCGCGACAGCCGCATCTGGCTCGCGACATCGTCAACGCTCAGCCCGCGTTTCTCGCGTTCCTGACGCAGGAAAAGACCTGGAGACTCTTCCATCATTGAAACTTCCCATTCATTAGATCCTGCGCTTCTTTCGAATCAGGGAAGCGGTCCTTCAACTGCTTGACGTAATCGGCTTCAACACCCGGGTCGCCCAGGGCATGTTCTATCCTGATACCCAGCCAAAGCGACTCTGCATTGGTGTTTGCCATTTTCATGTAGTTCGAAAGAAAGCGACTGGCGAGCCGGTATTTGCCGTCGCGATAATAGATCCTGGCAAGGCCGAGATTCGCCTGCGCAAGCCTGGGTTGGGCCTGAAGCGCTTCCCCGTAATAGACTTCGGCATGCCTGTCGTCATGCATGCGCTCCGAGCAAATGCCCGCATTGAGATAGGCGATTTCAGGCGTGGCGTAAAGGGGATTGGCGAGCGCCACCTGGAAATGCCTGATCGATTGGGACTCTCTGTGCGTCTGGCAAAGAAACCAGCCGTAATTGTTGTTGATGTCCGAATCCCTGGGACTGAGACTCAACGCCTGCCCGAAATTCTGTTCCGCCTTGTCGTTCTCACGCAAGGTCATGTAGACGAGCCCAAGCACGTTGTAGGCCTGCGCATAAGAGGGATCCGCCTTGAGCGCTTCCCTAAGTTCCTGCAATGCAACTGCGTATTGCCCGCGGCTGTAATAGCCCGCTCCGAGCTCGGTATGAACTGCCGCGCTGCTATGCTTGCCCTGGGCCGAGTTGAGCGGCGACGGCTGGGATGCGCAACCGGACAACGCAACGAGCAGAAGCAAAATTTTCTTCACGCCAACGCTCCGCTTCGCTTGGTTTTGTCCATGACTTGTCCCGCAAGCTGTCCGCAGGCAGCATCGATATCGTCTCCACGCGTTTTCCGCGTGGTCACGACGAACCCCGCATCCATCAGAACTGACTTGAACGCCTCGACGACGGCATGCTTCGAACGCCCGTAGCCTGAACCTGGGAATGGATTGAAAGGGATGAGGTTGAACTTCGAAGGCACGTCCTTCACCAGCTTGACCAATTCCTTCGCATGGGCCACGCTATCGTTCACACCGTCGATCATCACGTATTCGAAGGTAATGAAGTCGCGAGGGGCATGCTCGATATAGCGCAGGCAGGCCGTCATCAATTCCTTTAGCGGGTATTTCTTGTTGATGGGAACGAGCACATCGCGCAACGGATCGTTCGGCGCATGCAGGGAAACTGCAAGCGCAACAGGACAACGCTGGCTGAGCCTGTCCATCGCAGGAATCACGCCGGAAGTGCTCACAGTAACCCTGCGGCGCGACAAGCCGTAAGCCGAATCGTCGAGCATCAGATTGAGCGCGCTCACCACGTTCTCGAAATTGAGCAGAGGCTCCCCCATGCCCATCATCACGACATTGCTGATGATGCGCTCGCCACCCGCCTCGCTTCCCAGCGCGCGGTTCGCCCACCAGAGCTGCCCTACGATTTCCGCCACCGAAAGATTGCGATTGAACCCTTGCCTTCCAGTCGAGCAGAAACTGCATTCCAGGGCGCATCCCACCTGGCTCGAAATGCACAACGTACCGCGATTCGCTTCCGGGATGAAAACGGTTTCCACTGCATTCCCGTTCCCGACGGAAAGCAGCCATTTTTTCGTGCCGTCCGCAGCATCAAGTTCGCGCACCAGCTCGGGCGGTCGGATTTCCGCCATACCCCCGAGCTTCGTCCGCAGGTTTTTCGCGAGATCGCTCATGTTGGAGAAATCACTCTCCCCGTAGCGATGCATCCATTTCATCACCTGCTTGGCGCGAAAGGGCTTCTCGCCGATTTCAGAAAAAAATTCGGCCAGCCTTGTCGCGTCGAAATCAAGCAGGTTAACCGTCATCAGCGGGAATAGACCGCAAGCGCCGGAAAGAAATAGGCGATTTCTGTCGCCGCAGTCTCGGGCGCATCCGAGCCATGCACAGCATTCGCATCGATGCTTTCGGCGAAATCGGCGCGAATCGTGCCCTTTTCCGCTTTCTTCGGATCGGTCGCCCCCATCAGATTGCGGTTCTTGAGGATGGCGCCTTCGCCTTCGAGAACCATGATCACCACGGGGCCAGAAATCATGAATTTCACCAGATCGTTGAAGAAGGGACGCTCGCGATGAACAGCGTAGAATCCTTCCGCCTCGCTCTGCGAAAGCAGCTGCATGCGTGCCGCAGCGATCTTCAACCCGCTGTCCTCGAAACGGGAAATGATCTTGCCGATGACGTTCTTGGCCACGGCATCGGGTTTAATGATGGAAAGGGTGCGTTCGACAGCCATTCGATTCTCCAAATTAAAATGCATTAAAACTCGATATTTTATCAGGCTTTTTCCGCCCTGTCGCAGGTTTGGGGAGAATTCGGCGCCCATCGCGGCAGGAATCCGTTTTTCCCCTCGAATGCGGGGTCCAGGCCGATCCCGGGCACCCAGATGATTCTTTCGCCGCAATACAACAGGGGAAGCCTGTATCTCTGCCATGGGGGAATGCCGCTTTCCTGGAAAAGATGCTTGAGCGACTTTTCTGGCCGATTGATCCCCGGGCGAAAGCGTTCTCCTCCGGCTCTTGAGCGGACCGTCAAGGGATGGTCAAGCTTTGCCGGATCGATGCCATTCAGCGCTTTTTCGAAGAAAACAGACCCATCCAGTTCAGGCAGATCGAGCCTGGGCTCGCCGAGCCATTGCCTGCAAAAATTCGCCGATGGGCGCTGCTCGACGACATGGACCCCACCCCTGTAGAGGCGGATCTCGAAACCGTCATGGCTGATCGACACGGACGCATCGCTGCGCGAACCGAGAATCTGCCTCAGCATTTCATACAGACGGCGCTCGGATGGCATCCTGACCCCGCACGTTTCCAGAAAATGCCGCAGCAGATTCTTCGCCCTGGCCTCGGACAGCTCGGCAAGACGGGAGGCGCTCAATGCGCCTCCTTCCATCGCCCCCGTCGAGTCGATTTGCGCAAGCTCTGAAAGCAGGCCGGACGCTTCCGCCAGAAGGCCGCTCGATCTGGAAAGCGTCCTTTTGAAAGCGGGATAACGCGCTTCGATCAACGGGGAGAGGCCATGGCGGATATAATTCCTGTCGTAGCGCTGATCCAGATTGCTTTCATCATCGACCCACTCAAGTCCGCTTTCCTTCGCATAGGCCTCGAGTTCTTTTCTTGAAACCGAAAGGAGCGGGCGCAATTTTTTCTTTCCATGGAAATGCCCCATTTCTCCCATGGAGGCCAGCCCCTTGATCCCCGCCCCCCTGAACAGCTGCATAAGGAGCGTCTCGGCCTGATCGTCCTGATGCTGTGCAAGGAGGATCCATTGCGCATCCTGCTTTTCGAATGCGGCATAACGGGCAATTCTCGCTGCAGCCTCGATGCCTTGATCGGCATGATCGGAAATATCGACCCGCTCCACCGTCAGGGGAACGTCCCATTTCGAACAAAGCCCTGAGCAGAATTCGGCCCAGAAATGCGCATTCGGACTGATGCCGTGATTGACGTGCAGACAGGAGAGTTCGACGCCGAGCGTCACGGCAAGCTTTTTGAAAACATGCAGCAGGACGACCGAATCGAGTCCGCCGCTCAATCCCAGGACGACGCGCTCGCCTGGAATGAGGTGCCGCCTGGCAACCAGTTCGGCGATCGATTCAAGATCAGGGGAGCGCGACTTCCTTGAATCTGCCATGATTCATCAGCCGCTCGTAGCGGTCCTTGAGCATGACGTCGACGGATTTCGAGCGCACTTGGCCCAGGGCATCCCTGAGGGCGGACTTGAGGGCAATCATCATTGCATTGTAGTCGCGGTGCGCGCCGCCCAGAGGTTCGGGCACGACCTTGTCGACGAGCCCCAGCGTTTTAAGACGGGAAGCTGTGATGCCCAGCGTTTCCGCAGCCTCGGGAGCCTTGTCGGCGCTTTTCCAGAGAATGGAAGCACAACCTTCGGGAGAGATCACAGAATAGGTCGAATACTGAAGCATCAAAAGCATGTCCCCGACCGCAATCGCGAGCGCGCCGCCCGACCCCCCTTCGCCAATTACCGTACAGATAACGGGTACCTTAAGCTCGGCCATCACATAGAGATTGCGGCCGATCGCTTCGGACTGGCCACGCTCCTCGGCGCCAATTCCGGGATAAGCTCCCGGCGTGTCGATGAAAGTGAAAAGCGGAAGATCGAATTTTTCCGCAAGCCGCATCAGCCGCAAGGCCTTCCTGTATCCCTCGGGGCGCGGCATGCCGAAATTGCGGTAGATTTTTTCCTTGGTATCGCGTCCCTTCTGGTGCCCGATTACCATGACGGGCTTGCCGTCGAATCGCGCGAACCCGCCGACGATCGCCTGGTCGTCGGCAAAGGCACGGTCGCCATGCAGCTCCTCGAAATCGGTGAAAAGATGCTGAATATAATCGAGCGTATAGGGACGCTGGGGATGCCTTGCGACCTGGGAAATCTGCCATGCATTGAGCTTCGAATAAATTTCCTTGGTCAGCGCCTGATTCTTTTTCTGCAGCCTTTCGATTTCCTCGGAGATGTCTACGGCAGAATCATCCTGAACGAATCTCAGCTCCTCGATCTTGCTTTCAAGTTCTGAGATGGGCTGCTCGAAGTCGAGGAAAGTGATCTTCATAAACGGGGTTCGAATGAAATCCTGCAATCATACCTGCTCGGGTCGATTTCTCAAAGTTTCCACAAGCATGCGCCGCCGCTGGCCTTGTCGATTTCGACAAGCTGTTCAGCATGCGCCGCAAGCTCCGCATCGTGCGCTTTTACGACGATGAGCCTGCGCTCGAAGGATGCGACTGCCTCCTGGGGAAACTCAGTGTCCTCGAGCGACATAATCAGGCTCTCCTGCCCTCTTGTCATGGCAAGATAGACTTCGGCAAGAAGCTCCGCGTCGAGCAACGCACCGTGCAGGGTACGCTTGGCATTGTTGACCGAATAGCGTTCGCACAGTGCGTCCAGGTTATTCCTTTTCCCCGGGTGCAGCTCCTTCGCCATAACCAGCGTATCGATCACCGCATGATCCAGGGAAGGCATGTCGAGCAGTCCCAATTCCGCGTTGAGAAAGGCCAGGTCGAATGGCGCGTTGTGGATGACAAGCTCCGCATTCCCAAGATAATCCAGGAATTCCGATGCTATTTCCTTGAATTTCGGCTTGTCCTCCAGGAATTCGAGGGAAAGCCCATGGATTTCCTGCGCCTTCTCGTCAATCGCTCGCTCCGGATTGAGATAGCGATGAAAGCGCGAACCCGTCAGCCTGCGGTTCAACATTTCGACCGCTGCAAGCTCGATCACCTTGTGTCCGAGCTTCGGATCCAGTCCTGTCGTCTCCGTATCGAGCACGATCTGCCTCATATCATGCCTCCCAGCACGCTCTGCACCCCCCTGTTGGCCAGCCTGTCCGCGGCCTCGTTGCCGTCGTGCCCGCTGTGCCCCTTGACCCATTGCCATTCGATTTCGTGCGTCGCTGCCAGCCTGTCGAGCTCGCGCCAAAGATCCTCATTCTTCACGGGCGCCTTGCTCGCAGTCCTCCAGCCGCGCCGCTTCCAGTCGTGGATCCAGGTGCTGATGCCCTGCTGCACGTATTTCGAGTCCGTGTAGACCTTTACCCTTACCTTTCGCTTCAAGGCTTCCAGCGCCTTGATCACCGCCATCAATTCCATGCGGTTATTCGTGGTGGCGCGCTCTCCGCCGAACAATTCGCGCTGATGCGCGCCCATTTTCAAGAGCGCGCCCCATCCGCCGACGCCGGGATTTCCCTTGCATGCGCCATCCGTGTAAATTTCAACGCATTCCTGTTCCGTCATTTCGATTTCCTGCATCGCGGCTTGTTCAATTCGCTGACGGTGGGCGCCAGCGCAGCATTGATTTCCCAGTTCGGCTTAATGAGCCGCACTCCCCTTACCCGCTTGATCGCGACGAGAAAGTATACGCCGCCCGAAATCGGCCACCATCGATCGCCTGCTTTTTCCATGAAAGCAAAGCGGTTCAGCCATTTCTCCTGGTCGAAGGGAGGCGCATAACAGCAAAGCTTCCCTGCCGACACTTCGAACCCAAGCAGTGCAAGCCAGTCCTTCATGCGGGAAAGGGAAATGAAATTCCCGCACCAGGGCTCTGAGACGGACTTCGTCGCAAGGCGCCTCAAGCCCCATAGGCTGAACGGATTGAAGCCGCTCAGCATGATCCTGCCTTCAGGTCGCACGATACGCTCGATTTCACGCAATATCTGGTGGGGATTGCAGCTGAACTCGAGCAAATGGGGCAAAACGACAAGATCGATGCTGCCTGAATCGAAAGGCAAATTGAAAAAATCGAGCGCGAGATCCGTGCCCGCCCGCACCTTGAGCTGCATGCGGCTGGTCCTCAGAAAATCGAAGCCAGGCACACCTAACTGGACGGCATGGTAGCCGAAAACATCCCCGACGTTCTGGTCGAAATAGGCCTGCTCTTGCTCGATCAGGTATCGCCCTGTGGGCGATTCAAACCATTCTTCCAAATCGGTCATCGTTTCTCAGGCTAAGCTATAATTCGGATTTGGCCAGGGATTTCAGATATGCCCTCGATCGACCCCATCCCAGCGTTCACGGACAATTATATCTGGGTGATCAGAAATAGCCAGCATGCCGCAGCCGTCGACCCTGGTGATGCGGCGCCGCTTCTCGTCTATCTCGAATCCCAACATCTGGATCTCGTCGCGATCCTCAATACGCATCATCACGCGGACCACGTCGACGGAAATCTCGAACTGAAAGAGCGTTTCTCCTGCAACATTTACGGCCCTGCAGCCGAATCGATTCCGGGGCTCACACACCCTGTGAGAGAGGGGGGCAAGGTTGTTCTGCCCGGACTTGGCATGATTTTCGAGGTGCTCGACATCCCGGGGCACACGCACGGACATGTCGCCTATTATGGCAACGACACGCTTTTCTGCGGGGACACGCTTTTCGGTTGCGGATGCGGCAGGGTGTTCGAAGGCACCATGGAACAGATGTACTCATCCCTGAGA
>JAJZPK010000094.1 GCA_021811205.1 Pseudomonadota bacterium | reverse complement strand
GAAAGCTCATCATATTTCTCAATTTATACTCATAACCTATTGCAGTCAATAGATTTTTCAGTAAATTTCGCGCAAATAGATGAACTTGCTTCCATACAGGCCGAACGTTTCGCGCCCCGAGCCCGGCAGCCAGGGTATGGTCGAACTCAAATCCACGCTGCCCACCCCAGGCGGCGTCGGATCGGGCTTCGTGAGCACGACGCTTCCTTTTCCTGATGCAAGCGCACCGCCCCCCTGTATCGTGGTGGAAATCGATGCCCCCCCGCCTGCTTGCAGGGAAAAATTCGAGCTTGAAATGGAAGTGCAGTCATCGAGCGTATTGGGGACGTAATAGCTGCCATTCCAGTACTGGGCAGCAACATTCACGGGAAGGGGAAGCAGTTCAGAACCGTAGGCGTTGTCGATCTGCATGCGTCCGTAACGAAGGCTGGTTGCATTGGAAAGCGCGGATGCTGCGCCGGTTACCGGAGAACCATTGAGCCTGGTGATCAGGACGCCATCCACATCGTCGATCGACGTCTTGAGTGCAAAGCTGTCGTAAGGGCCGTCGGGAGACGAGAGCCTTGCGAAATTGTAGGCGGCACCGCTTGCAAGATACTGTCCGTTCGCCCAGGAAAATGCGGGAAGCGCAGGATTCAGGCGTTCATTCAGGGACACTGGCGCCCCAGCATTGTCTCCGGTAACTGCAAGCGTCGCAAGACAGGAATTCGGCGAACAAAGCCCCGAAAAATTTCCGCCTGTCGTATAGCGGGAAAGGACGGAACCCGTGCTTCCTGCAGCCGAAACCGAAAGATTGATGCCGAGCCGAGGCTGTCCCATGTAGGTGAAACCGCTGCAGGCAGGCGTCAGCGTCGCATTGACTTCGTAATGGTCGGGACGAAAGCGCCCCAGCGGACCCAATCCCGGGCTGCCGATGTTGCATCCGTACTGGCCGCCGCTTGCCGCATTCGACGCACTGTTGAGCACGCAGTCTCCCCCTGCGCCGTGATTGACCCCGCCCACTGTCCCGGTTACCTGGTCCACTTGAGTGAAAGTCGGGTCGTAGATTGCATTGGCATTGAAGAGTATCGTGCCGACATCCTGGTACTGGAAAGTGCCCGAAGAGAGGCTGCCGGAAGCTGCCGGAAAAGCCCCCGTCAGAAGGCCCAAGGTCTGAATCGCCACGCCGTTGTGGTCGGATACCTTGGTCGCATCGATCACCGGCGTTCCCGTATAGCCCGCGCTCAAGCCGGAATTCGCGGTCAGATTGAAATTCGCCCCAGCCGCCAGGCTGTTCGATGAAGGATTCAAGGGGGTCGTTGTGGAAAGGGAAAACTGCTGGGGGCGAATCACGAAATCGTCGGAAGAACATACGGGCTGGGTGCCGGACACGACGCGTACCTTGACGTCCCTTGCCGCATTGGGGTAGGAAAATGAAAAGGTCCTGCGCCCATTGTCCTGATTCACGAAGGTATAGGTCGTGGCGGCAGTCAACCCCGCATTCGTGTCGGCGCAGTTGCCGCTCGATGCGGCAGGATTCACCAGGGAAACCGAAACCGTTCCCTTGTAGTGCGTGTTGACCGTCCCGCCGGAGACGGCGAGCACATCGAGATTGAAGCCCGCCCCGGAAAGCTTCGTATAGATGGGCGTCGATGGATTCTGTCCGACTTCCGCCGCATCGAAGCAGCTGGATGCGAAAGTGAGGTTGCAGGGAGATCCGCTCGGCCCGCCGACGCAGACGGTCGGATTGGGCGCAGCGGAAGTCGCACCCAGCGTATAGGTCGTGCCGGTCACGCCGCTCAGGCTCACCTGGGCCTGACCGCCCGTGAATGAAATCGGATTGGCCGACCAGGTCGCCCCGGATGGCGAAGCCGTGAGATTTGCCGTCACGCTGCCCAGGTAAGCGACGCTGCAATCCGCATTGGCGCAGGCCTTGAGGGTGATATTGTCGACTCCGCAGGCCGTGCCGCTGTGATCGAGCTCGAGATGGTCGAGGGACACCGTCTGCGCGCTGCTCGAACAGGCAGTGAAATTACCTATCTCGTGGATATTGGTGGAAGCGCCGGACGCCCCGGTGAAGGAAAGATACCACTCGGTTGGCACGGGCGCCTGGCCTGTCACCGTTTTGGCATCAAAGGGTGAGATCAGATAGACATACCCCGAGCCCGTGTCGCGTTCGACCGAAACCCAGGCGTGGATGCTGTCGGAATAGTCAATCGTGATGCGGTAGCGGTATCCCGGGCCTGAAGTCATGAGATGCTGCTGGGTCGCATAATCCCTGTCTATGCCGATGGGAAGCGACCCCGTTCCGGCAATGTAGGCGTAGCCCGTGTAGCCGGAACCCGAACCGCGGATGGCAACCGCCTCAGGCGTGAAACCCGGGGCAACTCCCCCCGTCCTGCCTTCCGTATTGTTCGAATAATTGCCGTATTCGTCGAGTCCCACGCCTATCCAGCCGCCGGCAAACCCCGGGTGGGTGGTATCGCCTCCCAATGCAACCTGCTTTGGCGCATAGCCGAGCGAGCCGCCGAATGCGCCGACGGCGGGCGGCTGGGATGCATCGGACAGGATGACCGCGATGCCGTCCGCACCCGGATCCGATCCCCCGTATGCGTAGTCGGTGAATTCGACCACGATTTTGTTGCCGTAAAGCCTGGTGAAGGTCGCGTAAGTGGCAACCCCGGTGCTTTCATCGGTCAATCTGAGCCGGTTGTTGATGGCGATCGGATCGCCGAATGTGCCGCCGGCATTCCCGACGGTCCAATGCGAAAGGTTCGTGAAATTGTCCGAATTGCACACCAGCCCGGTGCCGATGATGTTGAAGGGATTGCTCGTAATGCTGGGAAGCCCTGCGCTCGACGCGACCAGGGTATAGCCCGTCCCAGCCGCATTGATGGAAAGATCGGAAAAGGTGGCGAGACCCATTGATGCGGCAACGGAGAGCGTACCGCTCAATATGCCGCCCCCGGGATTCGTTCCGATCGCCATGCTCACGGTCCCGGCACTCGATGAAAGGTTGCCGTAGGCATCAAGCAAACGGACCGTCACCGCTGGACTGATCGCCGTCCCCCCGTTTGTGTTGCTGGGCTGCTGAGAGAAGACGAGGTGATTCGGCGCCCCGCCGACTTCAGACAATGCACCGCAATTCGATCCGGAAGGCGCGCCGTTCAATGTGGCCGTGCCCGACAGGGTGATGTTGCCGCTTGCGAGCGGGGTGCCCACATTGGGTCTTACCTGGATATTGCTCCAGGTAATGCTGTTGTAGACGCCGCTGCTCGAAATTCGGGTGACGGTGAAGACGATCTGGGTGGCGCTGATCGAAGTGAATGAAATCGCGAGATTCCTGTTTCCCGATCCGCCACCTGCAAGGCGAGCAACAGTCGCAACAGGAATAGCGCCCGTGTTGAAGGAAAATCCGGAAGGCGCGTTGAACACGATGGTGCCAAGCGACGCTTCGCCTGTTGCAGCCTCGCTGTATACGGGACCGGAAAGGCTTGTCCAGGTCGCTGTGCCGCTCGCGATATTCGTGTCTGCCGAAATCGCGCTACCTCCTGTGGCTGGCGTCAATGTGCCAGCGAAAGCTGCGGCAGGCAGAAGCATTAGAAAAAGAATGAGGTTGCGCAGGATTTTCACTGGAAGCTCACCCGGATCTGTCGTTCGACATAATCCACGCTCCCTGCAATGCCGGGACAGCTCCCCGCGCTGGGTCGATTGCAGGCCGTCGAGGTGATTCGGTAGATCGTTGCGGGCGGATGCGCGTTTGTATTCGTTGTGGCTGAGCAATTCACCGTCACGGTGAAAGCGCTCAATGTCGGGGCAGGCGGCACGATCGAAGTCGAGGCGACGCAGGAATGATTGATCAGCTCCATGTACGCACCCCATTCGATGCCGGCTTTTGCTGCCTGGTATGCGCGAGCGCCTTGAACATCCATGGCGGAGGTCGCATGACTCACCGTCGAGATGTAGACCATGGCCGCGCCCAGTGCAGCCAGCATCACGATCAGGAAGATGGCGCTCGCCAGGGCGAAGCCCCTGTTTTCTTTCATGGCGTATTGTCCACGTGAACCTGCTCGAAAAGGGTGACCGATCCCGCATCCGCATTGTCCGGATTTGCCAGGGTGAGCCCTATCCCGACCAGTCCGCTCCTGATGTTGGCCATGCTGGAATAGGAAAAGACGCAATTTGCAACCCCTGTCGCGAGCAGGGCGGAACTGCCACCCGAAGGCGGCACAGGCTGCGCGGGCGAGATGGAATAATTCCAGTAACGGATCAGATTGCCGTTCGAACAGCCGTAGGTCACCGGCGTCGACACCGCCATGAATCGATGTCCAGGCGAAGGCAGTTCGGGCATCTCCAGCGCGAACGGGTTGGCAGACAGGGTAACCGTGTTGCCCGAGACGCTTGCCACTGTCGCACGGTTGTTGCAGGCCGATCCCGAGCAGTAGGCATCGGCGGGCGGCAAGCCCGGGCCGAGATTGTAGACCACGATCGATTCCCCGACGGACGGCAGATCCGGTCCGATCACATCGAAGCTGGTATCGGCAGAATTGGAAAAATCGAGGATGTGGCCCGAGGAAGGGTTGTCTTCTGCGGCAAGATAGCGCCCCCCCATTGAGGTGAGCAGCAACTCCAGGTAATGCCCCGATGCATCCACCCTGACGCTGTTGGGAAGCGCAAGCCGCAAGTCTCTCTTCATCCTTTTGAGCGCAGTATCGGCAGCATCGGCCAGATCGGCGCGCGCAGCGGTGTCCACATACCCTTTTACCGGCTTCGTCACGAACACCGCCACCATCCCCGCGATGATGCCCGTGATGACGATCGCAATCACCATCTCCACCAGGGTAAAACCACCGTTATTTGCGCTGTTGTCGCTCATGGCACGAAATTGGGCGCGTAACGCGTCCGGTAGCCTTCCAGGGTCACGCTCCCGCCGCTGTAGCTGACCGTCACGGTGAGCCTCAAGACGTTGGTCGAGGCAGGTGAAGCGGTTGATATGATCCCGCCCAGGGTTTCAGGCGTCTCGGTCAGGGTCGCCGAATAGCCTGCCGGGATCAGGGCAGCATTCCCGGTGACGTCCCCCACGATGGATTGCGGCGTGCCGAAAGCAGCCACGTAATCGTTCACGTTGTCGTAAGGGCGCGTGTTGCCTGGTTCCGGTCCTGCATTTTCAGGAAGGCTCGCGCATGCTGCAGGACTCGAAGCGGTCATGAAATTGGCGTCTTGAGGGTCGCAATAGGTGAACCCCGACATCTCCACTTCCTCGAGAAGCGCTTCTGCAACGTCAAGCGCCTGTTTGCGCAGTTGTGGATCGGCGCTGTGGTGAGTCGTGTAGTTCATGACGAGCAGCACGCCTGAAGCCGCGATGCCGATGACCACGATGAAGACCACGAGTTCGACCAGGGTCAGGCCGGATTGTGAAGACGCGCCATACCTGCCCTCAATGCACATATCCCGTCTCCGGCTCGACGATGATGATGCCCGAATAGCCGCTCACCTGTATCGATGCTGTCGAGGAGGGCCTGCCGAGCGGATCGAAGCTCAAATTCGCGGGCAACGGCGAGAAGGTCGCGCTTCCAGACGCCGTGACCGTGAACGGGGAGCTTCCGTCCGGTCCGGCAAGGGGAGTATCGCAGGGCCCGGGATTGGTCGATGCGCTGGTCAGGGCCACGCTGTTCGAAGAAAAGGCGACGCAGACCGTGCGGCGCTGCGCGATTGCAGCTTTTTGCGCATAGCGGAGGATCGCCAGCGTCTTGTCATGGAAACTGCGCGAATCGAATTCCGCGCGGCCGGCAAAACGCGGAATGGCGATTGCAGCGATGATCCCGATGATCGCCATGGCCGAGATCAATTCGACCATGGTGAAACCGGAATCGGGATTCAGGATTCTGCGCTTGTTTCCTGCAAATGACGATCCGGTTTCCGGTTTCAGGTACATTTCACCCAAAAGGGGAGCCGCCGCCCCGAATCAGGTCAGCCGATCAGCAACCTGAAGAATTGGTGGTGAAACTCGGCGACGTCGAACTCGTCGCTGCCCCATAGGTGACCGAGCACGTCAAATGATTGGAATCCGTCGATACCGTTCCACCTGACACGCTGTAATCATTCGTGGTGTCAATTCCGGCGGCGCTCACGATGCCGCTGGTGTCCGCAGTCGGATACCCGTATGCCAGGGTGATGGTCGCATTTTCCATGGTGACGCTTCCTGTCGACGCGGTCTGGCCTTCGACCAGGGCCAGGGCATGCGCCAAGGCGGAGGCGGCCTTCATCGAACCCAGCGCACCCTGCATCTTCGCTGTCCTGGCCTGAGTCTGCAGATCGATGTATTTCGGCAGAGCCACGGCAGCAAGAATGCCGATAATCGCAATCACGACAACGAGTTCGATCAGGGTAAAACCTTGTTGCTGTTTCATTATGCTCTCCTCGAATTATAAAGCTGCAGCCTCAGCTTCAATTCTACAACATCTTACTTCGATATTTCTTAATGTTGCGAATCAATCCTGAAGCGTTTTCCATACTCCATGTCCGCGTTTGACACGAGCGACGAAAACTTCCCGGGATAGCGTTTCTCGAGCTCCATCATCTGCCTTCTTTCCTCAGGGAAGCTTTCGGGATAAGACCAGATCGCCATCGCCATCACTTTTTCCGCCTCATTTTCGTTTCCGGAAAGGGCGAGAAGCTGCGCCTGCTGGTAGGCCACAGGGGCAATCGGGCTGAAATGGAGCGCATCGCCGTTCAATCTGAGTTTTTCCGCAAGACGATCGGGATTGACTTCGATCATCGGCGTCAAGGCGACTTCAGCATAAGGGCTCATGATGGAATATCGGCCTACCCGCAGGAGTTCCCGCTTTCCCCTTTCGAAAAAAGCAATGAGCTGCTCCCCTTTCCTTTTGGTTGTCGCGGCTTCGATTCCCCGGTAATCCGCGATCGTCTGATAAAGCGCCAGCCCCCCAAGAAGCAGCATCGGCAAGGCGACTGGGCGCCCCAAACTGAGGCGCCATGACGTCTCGTCCATCATCCCTGCAAGAATCGCGAACAGGCCCAGAAAATAGACATACCAGAGCGGAAATTCGAGCAGGCTGTGCAGGCTCAGCACGGCAAGCAGCGAGTATGCCCACCACAGCTCGGGACTTGTTTTCCTGTAAACAATTTGCCTGCCCCAGGAGAAAACGGGCCAGAAAAACAGGAAAAGTCCGGCCATGCCGGTTTCTGCGGCAATCTGCATCACGATGTCGTGGGCATTGTCGAAAGGAACGACGATCAATGGATCTCTCAGCACAGGCCCCATGCTGAAATGCTGCCAGGGGTATTGTCCGAATCCTGCGCCCAACAAGGGGTGACGAAGAAAAATCAGCCACGCTTCGTGCCAGAGATGCAGCCTGATGTTGCCATTGGCAGCCTGGGCCATCAGCCGCCCGCCTGACGTCACATTGCCTTGCGTGGCGGAAAACAAGGGGATCTGGGCAACAAGATTCATGACAAGGAAACCGAAAAGAAGGAGCAGGCCGTATGTGGCAAGCGGCGCATACGCCTTGTCCTTTTTGCCGAACAGCCAGCCGATTATCGTGATCGAAGCAAGATAAAGCCATGCGCTTCTCGATCCGCTCAGCACGAGGACAAAAAGCAAAGGCGCAGCAAGGAGTCCTACCTGCCATTTTCGCCATGACAGGCGAAAATGGATCATCCCAAGGGAAACCAGGCCCAGCGAAA
This sequence comes from Pseudomonadota bacterium, assembly GCA_021811205.1. The sequence continues at coordinate 1,309 of JAJZPK010000094.1, read as the reverse complement.
CATAATCCGCAAAATGGTTGGGTTGGGCGAGGTTGCCGTAAACGGCCGAATAGCGCTCGATCATGATGAAATGATCGAAAATGGTATGCCAATGGTAATGCTGGATCAGCCCGGCCAATGCGGAAAGCTCGGCCCCCAGCAGCAGGCTTGCGGCCAGCACGATGGCAATGCGCTCGAACCCGAAAATCTGCCGCAATGATCTTCCGACGACAGCCATGAGCGCCGCCCACAAGAAATAAAGACAAAACAGCAGCGCCTGCCCGAAATAGGGGATCTTGCCTAGAAGATACTGCAGCAGGACTATCGCGATCATTCCCACTGGCAGCAATACGACTCGCGGCACTTCGGGAGATTTCCAGAAACGTTTCGAGACAAAAAGCATCATGGAACAGTAGCCGAGAAGCGCAGCGATCCATTCAGCGTAGAAACTCCCGATCGGAATGAAATGGGGCGCGCAAAGAAACGGGACAAACCACATCAGGCCGACGGCAGCGAGGCTGAAATAGGGGATTTTCATCGAATCAGTGGGCAAACCAGGAATAGGGACTCTCAGGGACAAGCCTTGCGCCGCCGACCCCTCCGTAATCTGCATTGTAATTCAGATGAACGCGAAACCGTATCCACTCGTGCCCGTCTCCGCGAAAGTGAGCGCCCCGCTTCACCAGATAAACCAGGTCGCCGTCCTTGAGATCGTAATACCAGCTGCCTGCGGGCACTTCACCTTCTCGAGGATCATACAGTTCGCCGACATAATTGACGGGCTTTGCCGCCAGCCATTCCATGGGATTGCGCCTTTCGAGCTCGGGGAACTTCCGGCTTTCGCCTTTCGTTATCCAGTCTGCGATCGTCAGATTCATGCCGGCATTGATCATGTTCACTGTCTGCCGCATCATGGCTTGCTCGACGACCTCCTGATAATAAAGCATCCTGTCGAAAAAAAAGCCCATCAGGATGGCGACCAGGGAAATCGACAGGATCAGTTCGGAAAGCGTGAAGCCGGCGCATTGGCTTCTTCTGACCAAGGTCATTTCTGATGCAGCGCGGCATGCCCGAGATCCCAAAGCGGAAGGTACACACCGAGCGCAAGGATCAGCACCAGTATGCCGAGTCCAACGATGAGGAGGGGCTCGATCTTTGCGCCCAGATTCGCCACTTCGTACGTCACTTCACGCTCATACATTTCAGCGACCTCGTGCATCAGATCGTCGATCTCGCCGGTATCCTCTCCCACAGCGATCATCTGCAGCACGACTGGGTTGAAGATGCCCGCATTGATTGCAGTGCGCAAAATGCTCTCGCCACGCTCGAC
>JAJZPK010000093.1 GCA_021811205.1 Pseudomonadota bacterium | reverse complement strand
CGACCATGGCGCGGACCAACGCGCGGCAGGCGAAATAGAATCTGAAAACCCGCATTCCCGCATAATCTCCCGTGATTTCAAGATAGCTGTTGAGAAAGCGCCAGGCGAGATCAGGTCTGCCCCGATAGACGAGATCCATGACGGGAAAGGCGATTTCATTTGCAACGTCTATCCAGCGCAGATTCTTGTCAAATTCCATGCCGTCGAAAGGAATGGGCTCTTCATGCAAGAGGGCGATGTTGCCAAGATGCAGATCGCCATGGCATTCCCTTACATGCCCTTCTTCCAGCCTTTCGGCAAAATAGCCCAGGTTCCTTTCGTGCTCTGTTTCGATTGCATTTTCGAGCGCGGACAGGTCTTCGCTCCAGTGCTTTTCAAGCTCGCGTACGCTCGCCCCGGCAACTTCGAGCAAGCCGCCTCCGAATCCCGAGTCGGGTGAGGCCGGCGCAAGGCTCTCGTGAAAAGAAGCGATTTTCTTCGCGAGCCTGTCTATATGGGAAGGGAGCAGTTTGTCCTTTTCCAGAAGCTTGTCCAGTGTTTTTTTCGGATCAAAGCGTCTCATCTTCACGGCGTATTCGATCGCAGGAATTTTTCCGATGACCGGGGCGCTGAAGGATCCGCCTATGGGAACGACTTCGATGTAGATTTCGGGGGCAAGGCGCCTGTTGATCCGGATTTCTTCTTCGCAAAAGAATTTCCGGTCAGCCAGTTGCCTGAAATCGAGGAATTCAGGATGAACGGCCTTCTTGATCTTGTAGGCGCAGCATCCGGCAAGCAGCACCCACGAAACGTGCGTCTCGATGAGACGCACGGATCTGGCGGGGTGCGGATAGCGGCATGCATCCAGAAGGGCGGTGACGATACTGCGTTGCCCATCCTCAACCATGCGGAAATTCAGTTGTCTGCAATCGTCCGACTTCGCTCCTCGGGTTCATCCTGCAGCGCCTTGATTATCAGATCGTCGATCTGCTCGTTTGCAGGCACATCCTGTTCGATGATGTGCTTGACGAATTCGTACCATTCTTCGTTCCTGTCATCGATCACCTGGCGCATGAGACATCCTTTCGATAGCGTTATTTGGAAGGCGGGTTCCAATAAATACCCGAATCGATTTCCGGCGATTGTTGGAGGTTGGTCTGGCTGGAAATTTGATTATAGATGCTGTTTTTCGAATTTCAATTCAGCCTTGTGGTGCACGAGGAAATCGTCTTTACTTGAATTGTAAGGCAACTGTTTGAAACAAAAGTTCGGGATGCGATATGCGCTGGTTTCTGCTCTTGTCGCTTTCATTTTTCGCTGCTGGCGCTCATGCAGGCGATGGTCCGGATGATGTCGTCAAACAGGTTGCGAATCAGGTTCTGGCCGTGCTGAATTCGAGCGGCGACATCACGCATGACAGGAAGAAGCTGCACGATCTTGCCGATCGCAGTGTAATGATTCATTTCGACTTTGATCGTATGACCAGGATCGCTCTAGGGGAAAGCTGGAAGGATGCAACGCAGGTACAGAAAGCGACCCTGATCAGGGACTTCAGGATTCTGATCGCCAATGCATGCGCAAACGTTCTTTCCCTTTACGACGGGCAGGAAATCGTCTTTTCTCCATCAGGTGTGCATCGAGGCAATCAGGCAAGAGTCAGGACAAGGCTCGTCGAAGCGGATGGCGAAGCCACACGCATGGATTTCCTGATGGAAAAAACGGCTTCTGGATGGGAAATTTATGACGTCGTCATCGACAACGTGAGCATGCTTTCCATCTATCGGGTGAGCTTCGGATTGGAAGTCAGGCTCGGCGGGATAAAGAGGCTCATCGACATGCTTCAGGAAAGGGACCGTTCTTCACTCTGATGCGGCACCAGCGCTTCGATCAGCTCGGATGCGGCATGCGCCGTGGCGAATTTGCTGTCCAGATAAGGATTGTATTCGACGATCTCGATGCCGAGCAGGCATCCGCTTTCCCTGTATCTGGAAAGTGCGGAGGCAAGCTCTTTCCTGAGCAGTCCGCCGGGTACCGGGCTGCCCACGCCGGGTTCTTCCATGGGGTCGAGCGCATCGAGATCGATGCTGATGCCGAATCCTGCTGTGTTTTCTTCGGCGATGCAAAAGGCTTCCTTCGCCACTTCGTCGATGCCGCGTTGCCTGATCTCATCCATCGTGAAGATGCGCACGCCGAGAGAGGAAAGGAGCTTCGCTTCTCCTTCCTCAAAGCTTCTCACCCCGATCAGGCAGACGTTTTCAGCCTCGAGCTTGGCGCCTGGGGAGGCAATGTTCGTCAGCCTCTCGTCTCCATGGCCCAAAAGGCAGGCGAGCGGCATGCCGTGGATCGCGCCTGACGGGCTGCTTGAAAAAGTGTGGCTGTCCATGTGTGCATCGATCCAGATGAGGCCGATCGGACCATCGACTGCGCTTTTGATTCCAGACCAGGTGCCGATCGCGCAGGAATGATCGCCTCCGACCACGACGGGAAAATGGCCGCCTTTGATGGCTTTTTTCGTTTTTTCTGCGAGAAGCGAGCAGATTGCGGCAACCGAGTCGAGTGCGGTTGCATGCGGTTTTTCCAGATGGACGATGCCGTCCCATTGGTAGGCAATGCCTGACTCTTTCAACTGGTCCAGGAAATCGAAGCGGCGCAGCACTTCAGGCGCGTCCTGAGTGGCAGGGTTCTGAGCGCCATAGCCTGAAGCCGCTCCAATGACGACGATGTCGCGGAAAGGCCCGCAGATGCGGGCCTTTCCTAGTTTGAGCATTTGGTGCGCAGCTTCTTTCCGAGCGTGATCAGGAACCTCAGGCTTTCCTGATTGTCCGGATCCTTCATCATCGACCAGAGTCCGCCGAACCCGCCCGATGAAGGAGGCGCTTTTTCCTTGGCAGCTTCTTCGACGCAGTTCAGCATGCCCTCCAGCATGCCGAGCTTGTCGATGAGCTGGGGAAGAATATGCACCGTGCGCTCGAGCGCACCCGAAGACTCGAGCCGTTCCAGCATCTCGACGAGACGGCTCGCGCCGCCCCGGTTGAACCGGTCGAGCAGGGAAAGTCCGTCGCCCAGCGTTCCTGCGAGCCTGCCCACCATTTCGTCGGTGAGTGCATCCTGGGCGGACCCGTAGAGCCTGGCGAGATGCACAAGACGTTCGAGATCGCCGTTGTTCACCATTTCGGCGATAGCGGGAATGGCTTTTTCGAGTCCGGCCCGGTTGACCTGGTCGACCAGGGTGAGGCCGCCGCCGACTGCTTCCGTCAGCCTGCCCACCATCTCGTCGGTGAGTGCATCCTGGGCGGAGCCGTAGACCCTGGCAAGATGCACGAGGCGCTCGAGATCGCCGTTGTTCACCATTTCGGCGATCGCCGGGATGGCTTTTCCGAGTCCGGCGCGGTCGACCTGGTCGATCAGGGTGAGGCCGCCGCCGACAGCGCTGGTGAGCCTGCCCACCATCTCGTCGGTAAGGGCGTCTTTCGCAGCTTCGATCACCCTTTCGACTTCGTTGATATCAGACATGACGCCTCCCCTCAAAGCAGTCCGCGAGCCGAAACCCAATAGAGCTTGTTGTAGGCCATCTTGAACCAGTGGACGGCCTTGGTCGGCGCTTTCGGTTCGGGCGGGTTCTGGTAGTTGAACATGGCATAGGTCGCACGGTCCTTGCCCGCTTCGATGAAGCAGAATACCTTGCCGTCGTAGTCGCGCACCGGCGTGCCCATCTTGATCATCCCCGCGATGTTTTCTCCAAGCGTGTCTGCTTCGAAGTGGGCGGTGGAGCCCGCCTTGCTGATGGGCAGATTGGTAGTGTCGCCGAGCACGAAGACGTTGCTTCTTCCTTCCATGTTGAGCTGATGGCGATGGGTCGGGATCCAGCCGTTTTGTCCCAGGCCGTTCTTTTCGATGACTTCCATGCCCTTGTGCGCCGGAATCGCGATCAGGAGATCGTAATTGACTTCAGTGCCTTCCTCGCTCTTCAAGATTTTGTTCGCACCATCGACTTCCTTCATGTTGAAGAGCGTCTCGTAGGTGATGCCCAGCCTGTCGAATTCAGGTGTGGCCCATTTGGCCACGTTCTCCAGACTGTGGGTGCGGCCGATGGGGTAGGTGTAATGCAGCTTGACCTTGTCGAGCATGCCGCGATCCTTGAAATAATCATGCAGCATGAAGGTGATTTCCAGGGGCGCCATCGGGCACTTGTGCGGCACGCCGACGGTGATCACCACTTTCCCGCCTTCGAATTCCCTCAGGCGCTTGAACATCTTGAGCGCGGTAGCTTCCGTGTAGAAGGTCTCGCAATTTTCGGCAAGACCTGGAATGGTTTCAGGCGTCATGCGCGAGCCGGTCGCGATCACAAGGATGTCGTAGGCATGGGTTTTTCCGCCCTGGGTGACGACCTCGTTCTTGTCGAGCTTGAATTCAGTCACCGGGTCGACATGGAATTCGATGCCAGGCTCCAGCAGGCTGGCCTGATCCCGATACAATTCGTCCGGGGCTATCCTGCCCACTGCAAGATAAAGGAGTCCAGGCTGGTACATGTGCTTGTCGGATGCGGAAAGCATGGTGATGCGCGCCTTTCCGCTCTTGAGTTCGGTGGTCAACCTGCGCGCAAGATTGTTGGCGAGTATGGTTCCGCCCATGCCGCCGCCTACGATCAATATCCTCATTTTTCCCTCCCTCGTTAGTGATGTTATTTGGCTTTTCTGACCACGATGCGCCAGACGCCATTGTCTTCGCTTGTGCCGATGAGTTCGTGTCCGACCTTCTTGATCCATTCGGGCACGTCGGTTGCCGAACCTTTGTCGCTCGAGAGCACTTCGAGTTCATCTCCGACGCTCGCCATTTTCATGCCTGCGATGAGTTCCATCAGCGGGCCTGGGCAGAAGCTTCCGCGCGCATCGATGATTTTTCTTTCCGCCATTTGTTTTCCTTTCAGAATGTCCAGACTTGACTGTCCTTGGCGTCGTCGAGGAACTTCGTCAGTCCTGTCGCTTCGCCGAGATAGTCTTCGAGATCTTCCTGTTCGATGCCGAGAACGTCCATGGCCATCGAACAAGGATAGATTTTGGCATCTCCGAGTTCAACAGACTGCTCGAACAGCATCTTGAATTCGGGAACATTCTTTTCGAGTATCAGCCTCCCCATCTCGCCTTCGACGGGAGCCTTTTCACTGCTGTCCTTGGTGAAATACGGCAGGGCATTCATCGAGAAAAAAACCAGGGTTTCATGCCCGCTTACCGCAGCGACGGAAGTCACCATGGCAGCCATCTGCAGGCGCTCGAGATTGCCTGATACCACTACTACGCAAATCTTGCTCATTTAGCACCTCTCAAAATACATTGTAGTTCATGGCCCGGAAATAAGGCCTCCTCCATGTATGCAATGACCGTGCCAATCGAAAATCGTGCAAATTTCGGGAATGTCATGTCAAATTGACGTTTTTCATGTTAGATTGACTGATCCTGTCATGACAAATTGACATATGGACGCATTCGAACTTCAGTCCCTGATCGATGTTCAGGAGAACCCTTTCGTTCTGATCGACGAGCATTACCGCATTGTCGCAGCCAACCGCGCCTACTGTCTCAATTATGGGGTGGACAGACAGGATGTGGTGGGCAGGCTTTGCCACGAAATTTCGCATCTTTCCGAAGTGCCCTGTCACGAGAATGGAGAGGATTGTCCGCACAGGGAAGTATTCAGAACCGGAAAAATGCATGAGGTCATCCATACCCATTTCGATTCTCATCAGCACAAGGAATACGTGCGCATCAAGGGGCATCCGGTGGGGCGCTATCTCGGAGAAGCCATATTCCGGATTGCAAGCTCTGAAGAACTGGATTCGAGAAAAATGCGCATGGTGGGTTCATCCCCTGCATTCCTTTCCTGTATTGATCATCTGTCCAGGGTGGCAGGGTCGGGCGCATCCGTCCTTTTGCTCGGAGAAAGCGGAGTGGGGAAGGAGCTTGCAGCGCAGTACATTCACAGTCGTTCGGAGCGGCGAAACAAGCCTTTCGTGACCCTCAATTGCGCCTCCATTGCGGACAATCTGTTCGAAGACGAGCTTTTCGGCCATGAACGCGGCGCCTTCACGGGTTGCATCGGAAGGAAGCCCGGGCTTTTCGAAATGGCCGACGGCGGCGTGCTTTTCCTCGACGAGGTGGGGGAGATCCCGATTGCCATGCAGGCCAAGCTGCTGAGGGTGCTGGAAAGCGGTGAATTCAGGCGGCTGGGCGGCGTGGAGACCCTGCGCGCCGACGTGCGCCTTGTTTTCGCCACGAACAGGGATCTCGTGGAGATGGTCAGGAGCGGACATTTTCGCAAGGACCTTTATTATCGCATCGCAGCCGTCGATGTGCGGCTTCCCACTTTGAGGGAGCGGGAGGCCGACATTCCTGCATTGGTCGAATTCATTCTGTCAGGCATTGCGCGCTCGGGTATGCCGCCCTTCAGGATCACGCCTGATGCAATAGAAAAGCTGAAAACTCATGACTTTCCCGGGAATGTGCGCGAACTCAGGAACATCCTGCAGAAAGCGGCAGCGGTATGCAATCACGGTCTCATCACGCCAAATAACATCCATCTCGGCAACAAACCCTTGCATCATGTCGTCGAGGAGAAACCAGTTGCCCAGGCGGACGCCTCGATCGCCAGGGTTGAAGCCGAGCACATTTCCATGCTGCTTGCACGATTCGACGGTCACAGAAGACGCGTCGCGGATGCGCTAGGCATCAGCGAAAGAACGCTTTACCGCAAGCTCAAGCGCTACGATTTCGTCTAGGGCGCGTCAACACCCTAGTTGAAGCGACAGGCGCCGCATCCGCCCGGCTGGCAGGCGGGTTCCGGGGCGGAATGGGTCACGGGGGGGGATGGAATCGAGAGCAGTTTCTCGAGATGGCTGCTTTTGCATTTGGGGCAGGCAGGCACGGTGTCCTTCTTTACCAGAGTTTCGAAGGTGTTTCCGCAATCGCTGCAGCGGTAATCGTAGATTGGCATGGATATTCCTTAAAGGTAAAAAATCAGGAAGACGATAATAATGGAGAAGGCGAGAAACCCGCCCCAAAGAATCAGCAAATCCGCATCCTCGATTTGCCGCCCCTTGCCGAAGTGCCCGTGGAATTCTGTCAGTATGGCAAGCTGCCTCGTCGCCTCCAGGGAATCGAAATCCTTAGAGATGCCGAGCGTGGGCGACATGTCCTGCGACTCGTTTTCAGTGAAATAGGCGGCCATCGGCGCCATTTCCCCGGCGCCGAATTGAGAGGCGCATTCCTTCAGGTCTTCGGCCAGTTCCCGAGCGCTCTGGTAGCGCTCGTCCGCCTGCTTGGCCAGGGACTTGGCGACGATATAGTCCAGGATGCGAGGGATTTCCGGATTGACGGCGCTCGGCGGTGAAGGGCTGAGATTGACGGTCTGGTACATGATCGCATGGATGTTCTCGCCAGTGAAAGGCACTTTGCCAGTCAGCATTTCGTAAAGCACAACGCCTAGAGAGAAGATGTCGGCGCGATGATCGAGCTTTTTGCCGCTCACCTGTTCGGGCGACATGTATTGCGGGGAACCCATGACCATGCCCGTCATCGTCTTGACGGATGATGCGGGGACCATTGCAATGCCGAAGTCGGTGATCTTCACGAGCCCGTTTCTCAGAATCATGATGTTCGACGGCTTGATGTCGCGATGCACGATGTGGTGATCATGGGCATAGGCAAGCCCTTCGGCGACCTGTCTCGCGATGTCGACGATCCGATCCGTATCCAGGCGTTTTTCAGAATCGAGGATGGTTCGGAGTTCCTGGCCCTCCAGGTATTCCATGGCCATGTAGACGTGGCCGTCGCTTCTTCCCACGTCGAACAGGCTGACGATGTTGGGGTGACTGATCTTTCCGGTCGCTTTGGCTTCCTGGTAGAAGCGTGCTTCGTATTCCTTGAGCTCCTTGTCCGAAAGGGAAAGATTCAATGTCTTGATCGCAACCGTCCTGTCCAGGACCGGGTCGAGCGCCTTGTAGACGACGCCCATTGCCCCCCTGCCGAGTTCGGAGGCGATTTCGTATCGACCGATTCTTTCAGGCAGTCCTATTTGGCTTCCCCCTTGACATCGAGGAATACCGGACCCCATATCGGATGTCCGGCCTCGGCAGGCGCAAGGTTGAATTTCGGGTCGATGGCCAGGATTTTCTTGAATTCATCGCCGCAAAGCGTCCGCCTGTCGGTGACGCAATAGGTGAAGGCGAGAAATTTGTGGGCTTTCACCTGGTCTGAAGAATCGGCAAGGCCTGCTTTCAAAGCCGCCTGGATTTCGGAGACGGCATTGCCGTAGTCACCGTCCTCGTAATGCTGGATGCCGACATCCAGCATCTTCTTGCCCTTGGATTGGTGCAGGGGGATTATTCCTGCGCATCCGGAAAGCAGAATGATCGCGAAAATCCATATTCTCGCCATAAATTCTCCACCCTAGAAATTATGCTCGATTATAACGCTCTCGCCGGGTTTCGTTTCAACCGTTTTGGCATAGCTGGGCAAATTCGTGTTCCTGATTTCGATCTCGTGCTTGCCCGATTTCAGGTTCAGTTCCTTGAGCGGCGGGCTGACGCCGCGCTTTTTGCCGTCCACGTAGATTTCGCCCCACGGCATGATCCTGAATACTAGGGTCGATGTCGTCTCCGGCAGCGCTTTCTTGTGGTGAACTTCTTCCTTCCTTTTCCTTGCCGCATGCTTTTTTTCCGGCTTCGCCGGGGAAGGGTGGGCAACAGGGGTGGAGGCGGCGGCAGGCATGGACACGGCAACAGGCGCGGACTGGGGCAATGGAGCTTGCGCAGGAGAAGGGAGCCTGGCGGGTTCCAGGGACAGCTTCACAGCGAAGGCGGTAATGATGAGAATGGCAGCGGCCACCGGGAAAATCCTGCGCAGCAGCATCTTCCTGTCGGCCCACCAGGGCGCTCGCTTTTCGATTTCTGCCGGGGAGTGCGCATGCTTGAGGGAAGCCTGAATAGCTTCCTGCTGACCGACTTCGTTCCTTACGGCATAGA
>JAJZPK010000092.1 GCA_021811205.1 Pseudomonadota bacterium | reverse complement strand
CGAGCTTTTACGCCTGAATCGTGGTAGAATGCTCCCCCTCGGGCGATTAACTCAGCGGTAGAGTGCCACCTTCACACGGTGGAAGCCACTGGTTCGATCCCAGTATCGCCCACCAATTCGAACCCCCATCCTCTCCCGGCTTGACAGCGCCCGCGCCTCGACATATAGATTGAACATCGACTTCGGAGGCGGGATATGGAAGATCGGGCAGCAGGTGCGGTCATGGGCGCATTGATCGGCGACGCGCTCGGTCTGGGCTGCCACTGGTATTACGATCTCGAGGAAATGCGCAGGGATTTCGGCCCCTGGATTTCCGGTTACACCACGCCGAAGCCTCACCGCTATCACGCCGGGATGGAAGCAGGCCAGCTTTCCCAGTCGGGACTGATCCTCGTCATGCTGCTCGAATCGGTCGTCGAGAAAGGGGAATACGTCGAGGAGGACTTCACGAGGCGGTTCGACGAAGAGCTCTTCCCCCTTATCGACGGAAGCCCGGCCAACGGTCCCGGAGGATACACCAGCCAGTCGATCAGGGAAGCCTACCGGCGCCGCGTCCTCCAGAAAAAGAGCTGGCGCGAGACGGGAGGACATGCCGACACCACCGAAGCTGCAGAGCGGGCGATCGTCCTTGCGGCCAGATACGCGAGCAATCCGCACAAGGTCGCAACCCATGTCTCTTCGAACTGCATCCTGACCCAGGGCGACGAGGCGATCGTCGCCATGACCACGGCCTACAATTGCGTGCTTTCCCTGCTCGTCATGGGAGAGAAGCTCGATTCCGGCATATCGGGCAAGCTGATGAAGCTCGTCCAGAAGGGCGAGCTGCCCTTCCATTCCGTGGTGCGGGACAATTTCATGCCGCCGAGACCCGGCGACCCGGACCCGCCGCTCGCAGGAAGGTTCTCTTCCCCCGACGCCCTGCTCACGCCACATTATTGCGCGCTTGCCGCGATCGATCCCGGAATCAGGATCGATCCCGCCTGGAAAGCATCGATCGTCTACGGCATGCCCTGCGCCATCTACCATCAGCTTCCCGCTGCCTATTATCTCGCTTCACGCTTCTCAAGCGATTTCGAATCGGCCGTGCTTCACGCAATCAACGGCGGGGGGCAGAACATGTCGCGCGCGATGCTGACCGGTGCGCTCGTCGGGGCGCAGATCGGGCTTTCCGGAATTCCCGAAAGATTCGTGGAAGGTCTTGAAAACGGAGCCAGGCTCGCCGCATTGTCCATGAAGCTCGGTTCTCTCGCCAAGGCAGGCTAACTCAGCCTTTCCCAGATCGTCGCCTGCGATATCGTATGCTGATGCTTGCGCGCGGTTTCGCGGATGACGAAGGGCACGTCGACAGGCTCGCCGACCATCCTGAAATGTTTCCCCAGCAGCGCCTTCAATGCATCTAACGTGGTGAAATTCTCGCCGTCCTTCTTGAATCCGCCCAGCCATTCCTCGCGCGGCGTATGCTCTTCAAGCCATGTATAGGGGGAAGCGATCAGCAGGATGCCGCCCGGATTGATCCTCTCGTGCACGGCAGACAGGAATTTCTTGGGGCTGTAGAGCCGGTCGATGAGATTGGCCGCCAAAATCAGATCGAAGTTCCTGAAATGGGGTTTCAGGTTGCAGGCGTCCCCCTGCCAGAATTCGACCTTGTCACGGGTGTTGTCGAGACCGAGTTCGGAAAGCGAAACCGCCTTCCAGGACATGAGCTCGCCTTCTTCGGCAAGCGCATAACGCAGCAGGCCTTGTTCCGCGAGCTGAACCCCCAGCCCGATGAATCGGGCCGAAAAATCGACCCCGACGACATGATCGAAATGCTTCGCCAGCTCGAAACTTGCGCGCCCGACCGCGCAGCCGAGATCGAGCGCGCGCCGCATCGGTTTTCCTTCCATCGCGGATACAGCCAACTCGCACAATGCCCTGGGGAAATTCGGCACATTGAAAGGGTTTTCCCCGTAATGGAATTCGGCGTATTCGGAAAGCAGCCTGTCCGTCTCGTAGCGCGATGAATGGATTTCAGGCTGGAAATCTGAAACCACATAGCGAAAACCCGCATGCTGGAAAAAATGCCTGCGGAACGCATAGCGTGCGCTCGCCAATGCTTCGTTCCCCGTGGAAATCCAGGAGCCGCCTTTCATCAGGTTGTGCTTCCCGTCGAAAGTGGGCGTGGTGAAGTCGTCGTACAGGGGATGAACCTTGAAACCTTCGAAAGGATAGATCGGCGTTCCCGTCCACTGCCAGACGTTGCCTGTCACGTCGAAAAGATCCCCATGCCGGAAGACATTCACCGGACATGAAGAAGCGTAATGGTCGAGGTGGAGATTGGCTTCACTAGGGGAGGAAAGCTCATGCAGCCGATACCATTCGTCCTCGGTCGGCAGCCGGTAAGGGAGCTTGGATACGACGCGCTTCCAGCTGCAGAATGCCATGGCCTCCAGGCAGTTCACCTCGACAGGCCAGTCCCAGGGCATGGGGATCTCTTCTGTCATCAGCCTCAGCTTCCAGCCTTGCTCTCCCTTTTTCCAGAAGGTCGGATGATTGGCTTTTGCGTAATTTCTCCAGGCAAGACCTTCATCGCTCCAGAATTCGTCCTTTTCGTACCCGCCCGCATCGACGAATGCCAGGTATTCGCCGTTCGAGACGAGATGGCGCCCGGCCTGAAACGATTCTATTTGCGCTTCGTGCCTGCCGTATTCGTTGTCCCATCCATAGGTTGCATCGTGCTTGCCGAGCAGCACGCATCCTCCCGGAATCTCGACCAGTCCGTTTTCCGGCGCATTCCCGGTCTGCCTGCACGGCTGCCAGGCCGGATGCGAGCGGACATGCTTCAAATCGTGCTGGCGGATCAGGACGGAAGAAGTCTCCAGATGGATGCGCTCGTGCTCGATGCCCATCAGGACCGGCCACCAGGAGCTTTCCCAGTCTATGGGCAGATCGACGGGAAGCCTTTCCATCAGGTCGTCGACGAGGGCGCGCACCTTTTGCCTGTACCGCTTCACTTCCTCGACCCTGGGCCACTCGTAATGGGCGTCATTCAGATCGTCCCAGCTCATTTCATCCACCCCGACGGCGAACATGGATTCGAGCCTTGGATCGATCCGGCTATCGATCAGTTTCGCGAGAATCAGCTTGTTGACGAAAAAGGTAGCGGTATGACCGTAATAGAAAATGAGCGGATGGCGAAGCGGAATGGGTTTGACGTAATAGGCTTTTTCGTCTTGAAGCACCTCGAAGAGGGATTCATAGAGCTCGCTCGTTTCGTGAAAATAGCGCCTGATTTCTTCCCGCTTTTTTCCCCCGTCTTTCCCCGCCAGATGAGGCGTGCGCATATTCATAATGCGGCCCTTATCGCTTCCATCCTTGCCTTCGCGATCCCTGCCCTGATTTCAGCCGGGCCTTGCGCATCTTTCGCTATGGCTCCCGCATCGACAGAAAGGGCGGCCGAAAGCGCGATCTTCAGCCTTTCTGCCTGAGGATAGGGCGAATCCTGGTAACCCGGTCTTCCCCTGAAATCCGAAGCGCAGGCATCGAGAAAATCGGCAAAGCGCGCGGTCTTCCTGAATGCGTCCGTTGCGAGCAACAGATCATGGATCGCCTCGACATCAAGATCCATGACATGGTGGACAGTTCCATGATAGCGAGCAGTTACTATTGCAAGATCCCTGCAGTCATTCGGTACCCTGATCCTGGAGCAGAGATCCCTGACCAGGCCCATTCCCCGCTCTTCGTGCCCGGGGTGGTGCGGCCATTCTTCCGGCGGCGTTGCGCCCTTTCCGAGATCGTGCGTCAATGCGGAAAAGCGCACTTCAAGGGAATGGTTTTTCGAAGCAGCATGGTCGAGCACGAGCATGACGTGCAGCCCGGTATCGATTTCGGGATGATGGACGGGCGACTGGGGCACCCCGAAAAGCACGTCGATCTCCGGCAGGATGCGGCACAATGCGCCGCATTCCTTCAATGCATAGAACATCCTGGAAGGCTTCGCCTCCATGAGCCCCCTTGCGAGTTCCTGCCAGACGCGCTCCGGAACGAGCGCTTCGACTTCGCCGTTGTGGACCATCTCGTTCATCAGGGACAGCGTCTCGTCGGCAACCCTGAAACCGAAGCGCGCGGCGAAGCGCGCGACCCTGAGCACCCTCACAGGGTCCTCCGAAAAGGCCGGGCTGATGTGGCGCAAGATGCCTGCTTCCAGATCGGCCATCCCGCCGAAAGGATCGATGATATTGCCTTCATCGTCCTTGGCCATGGCGTTGATGGTGAGGTCGCGCCTTGCCAGATCGTCGTTCAGCGTCACGTCGGGGGAAGCGTAGATCTCGAAGCCGCGATAGCCTCTCGCAGTCTTGCGCTCGGTTCTGGCAAGCGCATATTCCTCATGCGTCTCGGGATGGAGAAACACCGGAAAATCCTTGCCCACCGGTCGGAAGCCCATGCGGGTCAATTCCTCGGGAGAGCCTCCGACGACGACATGGTCGCGGTCCTTGACGGGAAGGCCGAGCAGTTCATCTCTCACCGCCCCGCCGACCGAATATATTTTCATTGTTCCGACTTGAAGCTGGCGATCACGCCGAGCCGCTTCTTGAGGGGGATTTCCTCTTGCCCGAAGGTGCTTGCGTAATATTCGGTATTGCTCATCACCTTCTTCACATAATCGCGCGTTTCGTTGAAGGGAATGGTCTCGATGTAGATCGCTCCTTCCATGGGCTTGCTGCCGATCCACTGCTTGGCCCTGACGGGACCCGCATTGTAGGCCGCAGAAGCAAGAACCGGCTGGTTATCCAAGACAGTGAGCACATGCTTCAGATAGTAGGTTCCGAGACTGATGTTGGTCTCGACTTGGTTGACGAGCGAACGGTGGAAATGCCTCAGGCCGAGCTTGGAAGCGACCCATCTCGCCGTCGCGGGCATCAGCTGCATCAGCCCGGAAGCGCCGACCCCGGAGTGCGCCACCGTGACAAAGCGGCTTTCCTGGCGAATCAGGCCATAGACCCAGGCTTCATCGAGCCCGAGCTGCTGCGTCTGCTCGTGCATCACGTCGCGATAAGGGGCCAGAAAACGCAAGCCGAAATCGTTGATGCTCACGGTCTTCTCGGCCGTGTTGATGGCTCGATCGTAAAGGCCATGGCGTTTCGCAAGTTCTGCGGCGGCAAGCAACTGTTTGTCGTCGAACCCCTTGATCGCCCAGATCCATTCGCTCGTCGCGTCCATGCGCAGGCCCATGGAATAGAGCAGGAGGGAACGCTCGATTCCGGGCACATTCTCGATTTCGGCGATCGCCCCTTCGCTCACCTTGTAGTTGTCGGGGGGAAGGGAGGCAACCGTGCCCAATTCCTCCAGCGAGAGCTGCCCGTAGAAATTCCGCTCATGGCTCAGGTCGGCCAGGATGGCATTGGCTTCGCCGGTCTTGCCTGCGGCCTTCAGCGCGCGGGCCTTCCAGTAGCGCCATTCGGGCCTGCTTGCAGCGTCTGTAGACATGGTATTGACGCCGGAAAGCACTTCGCTCCAGTTTTCCGCGCGCAGGGCGGCGCGCACCTTCCATGCAAGCTCTTCGTCGTCGAGATGCAGGCCTGAAAACCATTGCAGCGCATCGGGAAGGTGCTTTTTTGCCGCCTGCATGGCCAGCTTTCCTGCAACATAATCCTTGTCGGCCCGATCGAATCGGCCGCTCAGCTTCGACCAGTCTTCCTTCGCCTCACCGGGATCGGATCTGGCGATGCGCAAAACCGCGAAAATCGCGATTTCCCGCTCGGCGCGGCCTTTCGGACTGCCGTTTCTTTTGAGATAACGAACCGGCCGCTCGTATGCCCGAACCAGGGATCTGTCGTTCATTCTTGCCCGTTTGGGCAATTGATCGTTGATCTCGCGGGCCAGGGTAAGGTCGCCCACGCCCAGGATCATCCTGATCCGCTTCCAGATGTCCTGCTCGCTGATCGCGTGCGATGCGATCAAGGCGTTGAAGAGCGGGCCGCAGCTTTGCGGCTGCCCTTTCGGGCTGAACCAGAGCGATGCGGCTTCCTTCACCGCCGCTGGATTGCCCAGCTCTTCGCGCGCCTGGAGCCAGTCGCAATAAAGCTCAGTATCCGGGCTTTCGACCGCGGAATACTGATCGTAGAATGCCTGCCAATTGTCGGATTTGGCCAGCGCCTTCAGCCACGCCTTGCGCAGCCGTTCTGCAAGCAGGCTGCCCTTGTAGCGCTCGAGAAAGGATTCGACCGTGGCATCGCTCGTGTCGGCCAGGTTCATGGAAAGCTGCCAGTACTCGGCATAAGGCTCGAGGGGGCTGCCGTCCAGCTTCGGCGCATAGGCTTCCAGCCTCACCGCATCGCCGTTGGCAAAGGCCGCTCTTGCCGCCATGAAATTTTCGGCCAGATCCGAAGGAAGGCCAGGCTTGGGAAGCAGCAGCATGCACAAGGCAGCTGCCTTCAAAAGCTCAGTCGAAAGGGTTTTTAGCGCCCGCATTTTTCAACATTTCAATCATCTTTGCATCAGCTCTGACTTTAGCATAAATCATGGCGGAATTGCCCTGGCTGTCCGTCAGATTGACATCCGCCCCATGGCGGATCAGGAGCGTCACCATCTTGACGTCGTCGTTCTTCACGGCAATGATCAAGGGCACCTGGTTGCCCCTGATCTGGTTGGGATCCCATCCGTCTTTCAGCATGCCAGCAACTGCAGCCGTATCTCCGCTCGACACTGCGCTGGCAAGGTCGGCATATTTTTCCTGCAGAACGGGCGGCGGCGCCATGACTGGCGCAGGCTGCACGGGCTTAGGAACCGGCTTTGGCGCAACTGCTTCGGCCGGCTCACGGACAGGCTCAGGCTTCAGGACAGGCCTGGGGGAAGGCTTGACCACAGCCTTGCGCATCTCGACGGGCGCCGGCTTAACAACCGGTTTGGGTGCAGGCGTCTCGACAGGTGCGGGCATCTTCGGCATTTCGACTGCTTCAGGCATTGAAGGCGCCTCGACCACCGGCTTTTGCAGCGGTTTCTCGGGAACGGATGCAGGTTGAAGCGGCTTGATCGCAGCCTGCCGCACCGGCGCCTCGACTTCGTGCTTTTTCCCGAAAATGAAAAAGGCTGCGCCTGCAATCAGAACAAGAAATGCAGCCCCTCCCGCATAAATCAATCTTTTGTCGAAAGCGCGCGCCGCAGCTTCAGGCAGAGGGGCCTCTTCGCTTGCAGCCTCCTCTTCGGGCGCCGGCATCTCCTCCATGGCGAGCAAGGCGTCATAAGCCAGCCTGGAAGATGGATCGGAAAGGGTCTCGTAGGCATGGTTGATGAGCTTGAGCTGGTTTTCGGCGTCCGGATTGTCCGGATTCTTGTCGGGATGATAGCGCTGGACAAGGCTCTTGTAGGCCGCCCTGATCACCGAAAGACTCGCGTTTCGGCTGACTTCGAGAACGTCGTAAAGCGTCTGTTTCACGGCTCATCCCAGGAAAAGCCGGTAGGCAGGATTGTCGGTCTCTGCCCAGAACCTGTATCCCAACTGCTCGAGAAAGGACTCGAATTCGGCCATTTCTCCCCTTGGAACCTGCATGCCGATCAATACGCGCCCATAATCGGTGCCGTGGTTGCGGTAATGGAAAAGGCTGATGTTCCAGTTGTGGCTCATGCTGTTCAGAAACTGCATGAGCGCGCCGGGGCGTTCGGGAAACTCGAAGCGATAGACGAGCTCGTTCTCCACCTGGGGGGCATGTCCGCCCACCATGTGGCGCACATGCAGCTTGCCCATCTCGTTCGAGGTGAGGTCGAGCGCCCTGAGATCCGCTTCCTGCAGCGCTTCGAGCAGATTTTCGGTCTCGCGACGATTCTGGACCTGAATGCCGACATACACATGGGCTTCCCTCGGATCCGCGTAGCGATAATTGAACTCGGTGATGTTCCTCGCGCCCAGGATGGAACAGAACCGCTTGAAGCTCCCGGGTTTCTCGGGAATGGTCACGGCGAATATGGCTTCCCTTTTCTCGCCGAGCTCCGCGCGCTCCGAAATGTAGCGCAGCCTGTCGAAATTCATGTTGGCCCCGGAAGCGATGGCGATCAGGGTCTTGTGTTTGATCTTTTCCCGATCGACATAGCTTTTCGCGCCTGCAATCGCAAGCGCGCCGGCAGGTTCCAGGATCGAGCGGGTATCCTCGAACACATCCTTGATCGCAGCGCAAATCTCGTCGTTGCTCACCAGGACGATCTCGTCGACGAACTCACTGCACAGCCTGAAGGTTTCTTCACCCACGAGCTTGACCGCAACGCCATCGGCGAAAAGCCCGACCTGATCGAGCTTCACCCGCTTCCCGGCCTCGAGTGATCGATGCATCGCGTCTGCGTCGACAGGCTCCACGCCGATGATCCTGATCTCGGGATGGAGGCGCTTGATGTAGACGGCGATTCCCGCGATCAGTCCTCCGCCGCCGACGGGGACGAATATCGCGTGGATGGGCATGGGCTGCTGCCTCAATATTTCCATGGCAATGGTGCCCTGACCTGCGATCACGTCCGGATCGTCGTAAGGATGGACGAAGGTCAACCCGTTCTGCTTCGCGAGTTCCTGGGAGTGGGCGTACGCCTCATCGTAGGCGTCGCCGTAAAGGACGACCTGTGCGCCCCTTGCAGCTACCGCCTGAACCTTGATGGCGGGCGTCGTGACCGGCATGACGATCGTGGCCGGCACGCCGAGCTTCTGGGCCGCAAGCGCAACCCCCTGGGCATGGTTGCCTGCGGAAGCTGCGATGACCCCATGCTCGAGCGACGCTTTCGGCAGTTTCGCCATCTTGTTGTATGCGCCGCGGAGCTTGAATGAAAAAACGCTCTGCATGTCTTCGCGTTTGATCAGAAAGCGATTTTCAAGGCGCGCAGAAAGATTGTTTGCCGTATCCAGCGGCGTTTCGACGGCGACATCGTAGACCTGTGCGGTCAGAATTCTTTCCAGATAATCGGGTTTCATAAAAATTTAATCGAACTTGTCTAGAGTACGGTGTCTTAGTTTACGCGTTTCCCCTTCGCAATTGTGCAAATCGGTCCCAAGCGCTATTCTAA
>JAJZPK010000091.1 GCA_021811205.1 Pseudomonadota bacterium | reverse complement strand
ATCATAAATCTCATGTATATTTGCATCATGCAAGAACTCAAATAAGGGGAGTATCATGAAGAAAATTGCAGTCGTATTGATGGCGCTGTACGGATTGTCCACCGCGCCGCTCGTAATGGCGCAGGCAGCGGGTCCTGGCGGCGCTGCCAACCCGGGTGCAATCGGTGATGGCGCGGGAGAAGGTGGCGGCGTTGGTGCTGGTGGTGCCGGCGGTGCAGGTGGTGCTGGTGCTGGCGCCGGCGGTGCTGCCGGTGCTGCTGGTGATGTGGGTGCAATGGGTGCGGCGGGCGCTGCAGGCGGCATAGGCATGGGCGGAGTGATGGTGGGGGCTGGTATCGTTGCCGCCGCTGTGGCGGTTGCTGCCACCAGGAATTCGCCAACAGGTACCACAGCAGGCACCACAGGTACCTCAGGTACATCGGGCACGCAGTAAGCTTTCTTGCTTGTACCCCCGGCGCGGCATATGCCGCGCCGGTTTCGTTTCCGGGACGGCCCATAAGACCTATTCATGAAATTCAGGCTGCCCTTCCTGCTGCTCGTTTTCATTCTTTCCGCCTGTTCGGCTCTGGACGATCCAGTTGTCAAGACTTTTCGACGCTCGGCCGGCCTGGCTGGAGAGCCGGAGAACTCGCGTTTCTACCCCGGATACCGTTACCTGAGAATCGCAATCGACGGACGCATCACCTATCTCGCGCTCGGCAGCATCGATCATGGCACCGAAATCTGGTACAGCTCGGAGCGCGAGGTGGTGCGCCTCAGGCAGGGAAGGATCGCCGGAGCCGAAGGGGTTTACACCGAATGGCGCAAAGTCGTTCTTCCGAAATTCCCGGCCTGGTCGGAGCTTGCGAAATCGAAAAAACCCTACGCGTGGACGCGTATCAGGGACGTCATGCCTGGCTACCGCTACGGCATCCGCGACAGGCTGCGTCTGGAGTCCATCCCCGTACGCGAGAAATCCAATCTGAAGAACCTCGATCCGGCAAGGCTCGCCTGGTTCGA
Organism: Pseudomonadota bacterium; assembly: GCA_021811205.1. The sequence goes on along the minus strand of JAJZPK010000091.1, from coordinate 8,205 downwards.
GGAGAAGGATCTTTCAGGTCATCTTCCCCCCGCCTATTATGCGGTAGACCTTGAAAGCAACCGGGTTGTTTATGCCGAGACCTGCCTGTCAAAATCGTTCTGCTTTTCCTGGCAGAGATGGAAATGAAGAAGCGCATCCTGCTGCTCTCCATTCTGCTCTCCTCTCCGCTGCAGGCGAAGCGCCTGTCCGACTGGCTCATCGATCACAAGATTTCCCGGGATGACTATCCTTTGGGGCTGTCATGGCAGGTTCCTGCGGAGAAAATCGCCCAGAACGACCTGAAGTACGATCTCTTGAGGCAGCTTTCCCTGATGAAAAAAGCCCGCCTGGGGAAATGGGTCGCATCCCTGCCGGTGACGGGCAGGGTGCCGGTGAAAAATGCCGATGCGCACTGGCTGCGAGTGAATCCTTCTCTGGATCCCGTGATTCATCCCGGGGACAGAGTCGTCATGCCCAGGAGGCCGGCAACGGTCACGGTGGTGACGCAATCCGGCAGGCTGTGCAGGGTGATCCATGCTGCCGGGCTGCATGCGGGCGATTATGTCGGGCGATGCGGTGCGGGGTCAAGGGTCGACACCGCCTACGTCGCACAGCCGGATGGCAGGGTCGAGAAATACGGGATTGCCCTGTGGAACGGCGAGGTTCAGGACGAGCCCGCGCCGGGCTCCTGGATCTGGGCGCCCGATCGGAGCTTCTCCGACGAATTCTCGGGAAAGCTGATTTCATTTCTTGCCACCCAGGGCCCGGCCCCTGACGTTTCACCCCTCACGCCTCCCGTTTCGCGCCTTACCCCTTACACCTATCTCCTGTCGCCTTCCGATCTTCCCGTCACGGCGAACGACTGGGGGGAAGCCGGGCTGCTCCAGACCCCGACTGCCAGGATGAGGAAGGAGGGCGATTTTTCGATCACCCTGAGCCGGGTCTATCCCTATACGCGGTACAACGTCTTCGTGCAGCCGTTTTCCTGGATGGAATTCGGATTCAGGTACACCAACATCAGCAACAGGCTGTACGGCCCGGTATCCTTGAGCGGAACCCAGGCTTACAAGGACAAGAGCATCGACGCGAAATTCAATCTGATGAACGAATCCGCCTGGCTGCCCGAGGTGGGCCTGGGAATGAGGGACGTGACTGGAACGGGGCTTTTTTCGGGCGAATACCTGGTCGGGTCGAAGCGCACCGGTCCCTTCGACTGGAGCCTGGGCCTGGGATGGGGCTATGTGGGAAAACGGGGCGATATCGGCAACCCTTTTGGGCGTCTCTTTCCTTCCTTCGATGTCAGGAAGGAATCAACGACGACTGGAAATTTCTCATTCGGCAACTATTTCCATGGCCCGACCGCCCTGTTCGGCGGGGTGCAGTACCAGACCCCCTGGGATCCGCTCATCCTGAAGCTTGAATACGACGGGAACAATTACCAGAACGACCCGCTCGGCAACGTCCTGCCGCAGAATTCTCCCTGGAATTTTGGCGCCGTTTACCGTTGGGGAAGGAATGTCGACATCTCGACCGGAGTCGAGCGTGGTAACACCGCCATGCTATCCGTCACCCTGCACACGAATCTGGAAGAGCTTTCGATGCCCAAGCTCGACGATCCCCCGCCTGTTCCGGTGCATGAATCGCGCCCCAGCAAGAATCCCGACTGGAAGAAAACCGTCAAGGACATCAAGACCCAGTCGGATTGGCAGGTGTCGAACATCGAGAAGCGTGGAAATGCGCTCAAGCTGACCGTGGACGGCGCCTATCCCGTCTACTGGAAAGACAGGCTCGACAAGGCCGTTTCGGTTCTGCACCGGGATGCGCCGGCGAACATCGACGAATTCAGCATCGTTTACCGGGAAAAGGGGCTGAATGTTGCCGAGCATGATGTGAACAGGCAAAGCTGGGTGGAAAACAGGACCCAATATCTTCCCCCCTCCAGGAAGAAGAATTCAGTGGTCGCGCAAGCGCCCGGCGGCGACAGTCAGGGTGTCGAGCTCTTCGAATCCGAGCCGCCCATGTTCGATTACCATCTCGGCATGAACTTCAATTACTCGCTGGGCGGGCCGAACGGATTCGTGCTCTACCAGTTGGCACCCTCGGCCATGGCAACTCTGAATTTCACGAAAGACACCTGGCTCCAGGGATATGTTCAGTACGACATACTCGACAATTACAACAAGTTCACCTACGATGCGCCGAGCAATTTGCCGAGGGTCAGGACCAATATCAGGCGTTATGTCGAAGCATCGAGATTGACCATGCCCAACCTCCAGCTCACCCATGTCGGCGAGTTGACAGACAATCAATACTGGAGCGCCTACGGCGGCTATCTGGAGATGATGTTTGCCGGAGTGGGTGGGGAGTGGCTCTATCGCCCATTCGAGAGCAGGCTGGCTTTCGGGGTGGACCTCAACGAAGTGCAGCAGCGCGATTTCGCCCAGAACTTCAACCTGCAGAATTACCGGGTGCTCACCGGGCACGGCACCCTGTACTGGGACACCGGATGGCAGAACGTGCTGGGCACATTGAGTTTCGGCCGTTATCTTGCGGGAGACATAGGCGCAACCATCGATTTCTCGCGCGTATTCGACAACGGAATCAGGGTGGGCGGCTATTTCACCAAAACCAATATTTCCTCAGCCCAGTATGGCGAGGGAAGCTTCGACAAGGGCATCTATCTGCAGATCCCCTTCGATGCATTGCTCACCAAATCCTCCGATTCGGTGGGCACTATCCTATGGCAGCCGCTCTTCCGTGACGGCGGGGCGAAGCTCAACAGGGCCGTCACGCTTTACGACGTGGTGAAGGCAAGGGAGGCCAGAACGCTTCAATTCCATCCCGCCCCTCCGCCCAACGACAATCTTCCTCCGGAGAAAATTCGGGAAGATTGGCAGCCCAGGCTCGATCTGCCTGTCCCGCCAATACAGCCCGACCCCATGAGTTCCCAATGGCGGGAACATGCGCCAGATTACCGCAGGCAGCTGATGGATGCGCTCTATGGTGCGGGATACAGGAATGTCAGGATTTCGCTTGAAGATCATGGCAGACTGTCGGTCTTTCTGTCGAACGAGAATATCCGTCCGGACAGCGTGGCTGTGGGACGAGCTGCGAGGATAATCCTTTCTCACGCGCCGCTCGACGTGCGCGAGATTCGAATCTCGTTCGCAGAGCATATCCATGCGGACGTGATCTACGACTTTCTCGATCTGGAAAAGCTCAAAGCCTATTATGATGGCAGGATAGGCGAAAAGGAGCTGATGCAGTATGTGACCGTGAACTATCCCAATCCGACGGCATACCAGAAGGATCCGATCGAGAAGCTCGACGACCTGAAGCCTCGGGAAACCAGCTTCTCGAACGCATTCACGCCGGATACGAGGGTCGTCTCCAGGGGCGTGCGCGATCTGGTCAATGCGGCGAAGATCGCGTCCAAGACCGACTGGGTGAAGACCGGAGCGATCGGGGCGGGCCTGGTTCTCGGCAGCTCCCTGCTCGACAAGGGTGCGTACAATTTTGCGCTCAAGCACGCATTGAGTCCCTGGCTGCAGCACTTCGATTCGATAGGCAATGCCCTTCCCTGGGTGGAAAGCGCGGGCGCCGCATTGACCGCCCTGGGAAGCTCCGACCCGGAGCTGTCCAGAACCGGTTATGCCGCATCGGAGGCCGTGGTGACGTCCTACGGGCTGGTTCTTGGCCTGAAAACGGTGGTGGGGCGTGCAAGGCCTTATACCGGGCAGGGCAACCACAGCTTCCATTTCCTGGCGGGATCGGCCACGAAGGGCACGGACGGCTTTCCGTCAGGTCACGCCATCGCAGCCTGGTCGGTGCTCACCCCTTTTGCGGAAGAGTACCACATGCCCTGGCTTTACGGTCTGGGCGTAATCACCGACCTGTCCCGGGTGGGCAGCCGAATGCACTGGGTGTCCGACACGGTGGCAGGAAGCTTCCTCGGCTACGGCATAGGGAAATTCTTCTGGGAAGCCTCCAAAATGAACGATGCGCCTCACGTCTTTTTGAGCCCATACGGCGTCGATCTTTCCTGGGATATGCCCTGACCCATCGCGGTGCCAGGTCTTGAATTATCAGCTGATAATTCAAGACCTGGCACCGTATGTGTCGACCTGTCCCGGAATATGACCTGACCCTGTTGCGCAGTCATGATGGTCCGGATAAGATTATGGTTATTGCAATCAGTCAGTCAATGGAAATGCGCTATCTTGTTCCCGTACTCGTAATAATGCTCTCAGGCTGTGCCTATTTTTCAGTCAAGCCTCAGGACATGTCTGACCTGGAGAAGGAAAGATCGATGGAAAGAACGCGCCTGGAGGCCGAGGCGGGCGCCGTGCCGGGTGCCTATGTCTGCAAGAAATATGCGGTGGGCATTGCTGAAATCGACTGGGTAAAGGGCACGGTCATCGAGGCCAAACGTGACGGGATCAGGGTCAAGATCGACGATCCCGGAAATTTTCCCCACGAGGTGAATGGCATGGAAGTCGCGAAAGGAGCGCTTGTCCGGGACAATGTCATGGGATGGGTGCCTTGCGTAAAGACGCTTGCCGTGCATCCATGAATGAACTAGACTAACATGACTTAGTCATGTCGGGTCAGATTATGATGCATACCGTCAATATTCACGAGGCCAAGACGCACCTGTCCAGGCTCGTCGAACAGGCTTCCAGGGGCGAACCCTTCGTGATCGCAAAGTCCGGGAAACCGCTCGTCAAGGTTGTACCGCTGAGCGCGCCTGATGGGGCAAGAAGGCTCGGCTTCATGCTCGGAGCAATCAGGGTGCCGGACGATTTCGACACGATGGGAAGCGCGGAAATCCAGAAACTGTTCGCCGCATGAAGCTGCTTCTGGATACGCACTTGCTGCTCTGGGCGGCAGGTGCTCCGGATCGCCTTTCATTGGATGCCCGTTCCCTGATCGAGGCGCAGGAAAATGTGCTCCTCTTCAGCGCAGCAAGCCTGTGGGAAATCGCGATCAAAAGCTCTCTTGGGCGTAGCGACTTTCAAGCCGATGCGAGGCTGGTCAGGAGAGGACTGCTTGACAACGGCTATGTCGAATTGCCGGTGGCCGGCGAACATGCCGTGGCCGTTGAAGGTCTGCCCGATATCCACAAGGATCCTTTCGACAGGATGCTTGTGGCACAGGCGATGGTCGAGGGGGTCCTGTTGCTGACTGCTGATCCGGTTGTCGCGAAATATCCCGGTCCGATCAGGAAAGCGTAAGAAGATGTACAAGGGGAAGGGGTTCCTGGAGAGGCTCCGATGCGCGATCCAGGGCATATTCATTGCATTCCGTCAGGAATCGAGCTTCAGGTTCCAGATTGCCGCCGCGGTTCTGGCTTGCCTTTCCCTGTTCTTTTTTCATCCCGCCCTGTTCTGGTCCGCATTGGTCCTGATCATGATTGCGCTTGTGCTCGCCGCAGAACTCTTCAACACGGCCATCGAACATGTCCTGGACGGTCTTCATCCGGATGAGGCCGAATTCGTCAGGATCGCGAAAGATTGCGCAGCCGCCGCCGTTCTCGTGCTGAGCATGGCTTCCATCCTGGTTTTTTTTCTCATGGTCGCATCGGTTAGCAAATGAGGATTCTGGTCGCCTTGCTGGCACTTTTCATGATCCTGCCGGCCCGCGCGGAAGTTTATATCGAGAACATGACCTGGCCTGAAGTTTCTGCGGCGATCAAGGCGGGAGACGACATCGCAATCATCTATGCAGGAAGCACCGAACAGAACGGCCCTCACATGGTGCTTGGCAAGCACAATCTCATGGCGCACCGCCTCGCAGGGATGATCGCTGAAAAGCTGGGCAATGCGCTTGTCTACCCTGTATTGCCTTTTGCTCCAACGGGAGATCCTGCAAAGCGCAGCGGCCACATGCGCTATCCCGGATCTGTCAGCCTGAGGATCGACGTCTACGGGGCCGTCATCGAGGATGTGGCGCTGAGCGCGATTGCCGCAGGCTTCAAGTACGTGCTCATCATGGGCGACCATGGGGAAGGGCAGGGCATGCTCGCTAAGGTCGCGAGTGAACTCGACAAGGGGGCGCGTCCGTATGGCGTGCGAGTATTCCATGTCAAGGCCGTGTACATGAAGATGCCTGGCGGTCATGCTGGTCGGGAAGACACGTCGATGCTGATGGCGGTGGACGGAAAAGGGGTGAGGGCGGACAGGAGCGATGAAGCCGGCCCGTCCAATGGCGCGGATTCCTCGCCGAAAGGGGGCTCGATCAAGGAGGGAGAAAAGCTGATCGAAAGCCGGGTGAATGCCGCGGTGAAGGAAATTCGCAGTCTTACCGCCGGGCATTGAGAGGATGGCGAAAATGCAGCTCGATGTTGATAGTTCCTGCACGTTTGGCATCATGTAACCTGACATGAAACATACTTGGGCAAAGCATGAAATCAATCAAAGAGACAGCTGGCAAGGTGGCGCGACACAGGCAGAGGATGCGTGCTGCAGGGCTGCGCCCGGTCCAGTTCTGGGTTCCCGGCGCTCGCACACCGGAGTTCGCAGCGCAAGTGCAAAGCGAGTGCCGAAGTCTGAAAGGTGATTCGGCAGAAGCCGAAATGTTGCGATTTATCGAAGAGGTGGCAGCCCGGGTTGAGGGATGGGAATGATGCAGCGCGGCGACCTGGTGCCGGTTTCCCTGCAAGGCTGCTATGGCAAACCGCGTCCGGCCCTGGTTGTTCAATCAAACATGCTGTCTGATTTGGACAGCATAGTGCTTTGTCCGGTGACAAGCGAGCTGCGCAATGCAATGTTCCGTGTGACCGTGGAGCCCAATCCTGAAAACAGTCTGCGCACGCTTTCTCAAGTCATGGTGGGCAAGATTCGACCCTGCCACGTGCCAAAGTCAGCGAGCCGTTCGGCCGCCTCGATGACGAAAAGATGAAATCCGTAGACAGGGCTTTGCTGCTGGTGGTGGGGCTGATCTGATCGGGATGCCGTGGTGAAGAAAATCCGCAGGCTCAGCGCCAGACATTGAGTCTTCGCCTGCCAGAATCCAGTACGATCCTTGCCGCGCCGGCGAATGGCCTGAAGAGCATCTGCCTGACGGTTTGCCATTCTTCGGTCGTCCCGTCGTCCAGCCCTATCGAGTATTCCTCTTCGGGTCCTGCAGGGACATAGAGCGTACCGTAAAGCCTGTCCCATATGGCCAGATCGAAGCCCCTGTTGCAGCCCAGATGTCTTTCTTCGCAGCTGTGATGAAGCTGGTGATGGGCTGGACTGACCAGCCATTTTCCGAGAGCGGGTCCGTAGGTCATCCAGACTGGCATGTGGCGCAGGTTGCCGATCAGGTTGCTGATCCAGATCAGGACATGCAGCCCGAGAAACAGATAGGCGTCGACCACTGCCCCGGCAAGATGATTGAATCCCCATGAAACCAGTCCGACTGCGATCGTTCCGCCCCACGCCATGACCAGGAGATCGACGGGGTGTGCTCGATATGCCGTCATGGGGGTCAGGACCTGAGCGGAATGATGCACCTTGTGGAATTCCCAGAGGATGGGAATGTCGTGCAGCATGGAATGGGCCACGAATCGGCCGAAATCGTAGGCAATGAAGAAAACCAGGGTGTAGACGAATTTCCACGCAAGCGATGAGGAGACCGCCGCGTGGCCGGAATAGCCCAGCAATCTGTCCAGCCAGGCGACGACATCGTGCTGGTTGAAGAGCATGAGTCCGAAAAATGCGGGCAAGAGGAGCGCATTGACGAAATAAAGCCGGTAATCTGCCCTGGCCGATCTGTGCCACCAGAGCGCTTTCCCGAATCGTCCCGGTTCAGAGCCTATTCCGCGTTGCTTCCAGTAGGCCAGTGCAGCCAGGGCGATGACCAGCGTGGAAATGAGAAACGGCCAGTAGAATAGCGAATCTCTCTGGATCGGCGCCGTGAGCGCTCGGGTCAGGTGGAATGCCGTGAAGAATATGGCATGGTAGTATGACTGCATGTTCATGATTTGATTCATGGCCAAGGATAACTCAAGGGGGGCTCAAATCAAAGTGGATTGAACGAGATGAGGACAGATGATAGAATGCCGCACTTGCTCAGGGAAAGCGCTCGCTTTTCTGTTGAAGTCCGCATCAAATCTGGCGGGGTGGCAGAGTGGTTATGCAGCGGCCTGCAAAGCCGTGGACGCCGGTTCGATTCCGACCCCCGCCTCCATTAAAATCAAGTAGTTACATTGATATTTCTTGATATGTTTTGACGGTTTTGGG
>JAJZPK010000090.1 GCA_021811205.1 Pseudomonadota bacterium | reverse complement strand
GATTGGATTGGGTTTTACAACAACCGCCGGCCCCATCAAGCACTGGGGATGAAAACGCCGGCACAAACCTTTATGTTAGCAGCCTGACCTGTGCAGAATCCGGTGGGTCATTACAGAGTGTCCTGACCAGTCCGATGAAGAAAGCGGAAGACTCATGTTCACCTGCGGAACACTGACCCCACCCTGCACACGCAATGCATTGATCACCAGATCGATATCAGCCAGCACATATGGCCCGCGCAGTGTCGCGGAAGCCGGCGCAATTTGCACGGCTGCGACGTCCTGTTTATCCCATTCTCTTACTATGTAGTCGTAGGCCTGATTCAGAAACAGATTGCCTTGCGAATGGCCAACCAGCAGCAGCCTATAGTCTTCTGTCGCGATCGTATACAAACGGGAGTCATTCTTTTCATAATCTGAAAAAGTAGGCGGATGGCTGAGCAGGTAGGACAGCCCTGCCATCATTCCCGAAATCATTCTCGTGTGGAGATAATCGAACAAGGATTGCGCACCCGAATATATCTGTACAATTTTTTTTGTCAGGGAGCCATTTCCATCGCCAACGGCTTCCCAGAAAAATTCGAAATGGCTTGCAATGGTCGCAGTCGAATCAATATCCTGGGCGCGCTGCATGAACACTTCTGCAAGATCCTGCAGGCATGTTGCGCCTTGAGTATCGCAACCCGTATGGTTGTAGAAAAGCTCGGTCGAGATATCGTACCCGTTGTACTGTTCAGGCAATGCCGCAGCGAGTGTATCCAAATCATCATCAGCATCTTGTCTAGTAGTCCATGCACCATTGAAGAAACCCAGCTTATAGCCCGGTGCTTTACATGGAATATGGATTGCTGCAAGTGCCGGCTGGCAGAGCAATGCCGCCAAAGCGAGAATAAGAAATTTCTTCATGTCCATTTTACTGGGCGCAATTCGGCGCTGCTTTCGGTATGCTGATCGAGGTCCCCGAAAGCGCGCTGTTGAACTTCTCGTAGGCATCGAGCCTGATTCTCGTGTTTACGGTGAATTTCTGCAATTCTTTCAGCTTCCTAGACGCAATACCTTCTCCATAAAGCTTGTGGATGCAACGAACGCCATTCATCAGATTCCTGTCGACGCTTCTTAATGCAGATTGATTCGACGTGTCGACCGTCAATGTAGCCTGAAGAACAGCAGCATGCTGCAGCAGTACTGCCTTTTGCGCTGGCGTATCTGGGAGAGAAGCGATATAGGCTTCGATGTCGTCGCGCACGCCGTTTGCATTCGCATCCACACCGGTGATCGTGCTGTCATGATTGAGATTCGGCATGGCGCCCGAGCGCAAGGCTTCGGAAATGGCCGCCCCGAGCGAAGTTGCATGAATTATCGCGGTGCTGGTTGACGAATCGCTGGCGCCGCTGGCACCTCCGCCCCCGCCTCCCCCACAGGAGCTGAGCTGAACAAACAATATGCAGAGCGCGATGCTCCTGAAATCAAGGTTCATGCCCCCCCCTCACACAAGGCAATATTCATGACGCCTATACCGTGTTTTCACAGTAGTAGAAGACCGGAACAAAGCAATGTTTTGTATGCGCCAAGTGTGAATAACCCAGACGGGCAGCATTTGAAACAGGTGTTGGGGGATGGGAAGAAACCTGGTTTGCGCCTGATCGGCTGAAGGGGATGCCTCATGCATCCCCTTCATCAATCAGGCAAGCGCGCCCTGGTGTTCGATGTTGAATGTGCGCAGCACGTAGTTGAATGCGCGGTTGCTTGCAGCCTGCGCCACAACGTCGAAGATTTCCCGATCGCCCCAGCCCTGTTTGCGTGCGGCCATGATGTCTGACTCGGTCACGCTTTCGGGATCTTTTACCGATTTCAATGCGATGGCAAGCAGCGGCTTCTCTTTCTCCTCGACCGGGGCATCTTCCAGATTGTCTCTGGCTGCGCGCGCCCTGTCGATATCCACCCCCATGTTGGCCATGAATGCTTCATTCAGGTCGATGCAGAACTGGCACTTCGCATCCGACGAAACCAGGTAGCGTATGACGACCATCAGCGCAGGCGAGATGCGCTCTCCGCTGTTGAAGTAGCCGATGTTGCTCATGAAGCTTTCGAGCAGGGGCGGACTCAGGCTGTACAGGCGCAGGCCGTCTGGAACGAAGCCGATGTGCTGTTCGACGGAAGCGAAGATTGCGGCAATGCGCTCTTCCTCGCCTATGGGAGGTCTGGGAGACAGCAAGGGACGTGAAGCATTTTGCATGGTGTTTCTCCTTTCTCGGTTGGTCATGCACGACTAGTCGACCGGTCGGTCAACCAATAAAAACAGTTTGCCTTCCTTGCACATGCTGTTCCTAGGATTGCGTATCGATGCGGATCTGCGCCATCGCAGGCAGCAGATTGCGCAGCACTTCGGGATCGTTCTGGGTCTTCGCCAGCATCATGACGCCTTCGAAATAGGCGAACATCGCCCTGGAGGTGGCATCGAGATCAGCGCCTTTGATATCACCCGCCCCGCTCGCCTCCTCCAGCACATGGCGGATGCGCGCCTGGGCCATCCTGAAGAGCGCGTCTATCTTTTCCCTGATCAGCTCGTCCTGGGTCGCCATTTCGTTGGCCAGATTGCCGAGTGGGCAGCCGAGCACACATCCGTTTTCTTCCTTGAGCTGCAGCTGGAATTCGTAGACGGATTTCGCGAACCGCTTTATGCGCGCTAGCGGCGCGATGTCGGGCGCAAAAGCGCGGTCGATGATCTTTTCCTTGAAGAATTCATGATGCGCATCGATCACGGCGAGCGTGAGATCGCGCTTGCTCGGATAGAAATGGTAGAAGCTGCCCTTCTGCACGCCCGCATGCTCGCAGATCTCGGCCACACCCACATCGGCATAGCTGCGCGCATAGATCAGTTCGCGCGCAGCGTCCAGGATGCGTTGCTGGGTATCTGGTATTGTAGCGTTCATGGCGGCATGATAGTAGACCGGTCGGTCAACGTCAAGCCGTTTCCGCTCAAACTTTGAATTGCGATTTCACTTAGATCTCCGGGAAGGCGTTTTCTGACCGGGCGCAAGCTAGGCCTTCTTGACGAACTCCGATTTGAGCTTCATCGCGCCGATGCCGTCTATCTTGCAGTCGATGTCGTGGTCGCCCTCGACCAGCCTGATGTTCTTCACCTTCGTGCCGACCTTGACCACAAGGGATGATCCCTTGACCTTCAGATCCTTGATGACGGTGACCGTATCCCCGTCGTGCAATCGATTGCCGTTCGCGTCCTTCACGACAAGTTCGTCGGATGCGGCGTCGCTTGACGCCACCCACTCGTGCCCGCACTCCGGGCAGATGTACATTTCGCCGTCGGCGTAGGAATAGCTGGAGTTGCATTTGGGGCAGTTCGGTATGTCGCTCATTTGGGTTCCATTTCTCATGAAAAGCGACATGATACTAAAAACGTCGCCCCGGTTCAGTCTCGCCGAGGAGAACCTGCCTGTTTCACGCAATTCGGAATTCAATATTGCGTCCAGGAAGGCCCTTCTCCCGCCGGTAGAAAAGCGCCAGCTGTTCGTGGACGGCCGGGCTGCATTTTTCCAGAATGTCCGGCGCAGTGAAAAAATACTCGCTCGCCACAGCAAAGAATTCCGCAGGGCTGGTCGCGGCATAAGGGTCGATGCAGGGGGATTGCCCAGACTCGACTTGCGTACGCAGCGCATCATAGGCCCCGCTCAGCGCTTGCGCCCATCTTTCCCTGCTCATGCCGCGATGCAGGGGCGGCATGCCGTTCATTGCCCCGTTGAGGCCATCGAGCTTGTGCGCAAACTCGTGCAAAACGACATTGCGCCCGGCCTGGCGATGCAGGGTATCCCGCTGCACTTCGTCCCATGACAGGATCACAGGACCCCGCAGCCAGGATTCTCCGCTCAGATCGGTGGTTTCGTCGTGCACCAGGCCGATATCGTCCACCCTTGCATGGCTGACTCGAAATGCGCCCGGATAGAGGATCACCCCGACCCATCCTTCGAAATACTCCACTCCAAGGTTCAGAATGAGCAGGCATGCATGAGCCGCAACGATCACCCGCATGGACTGAGTCACCTCCAGGCCCCGGGCTCCGATGACCGATTTCTTGTCAAGAAACCATGTCGACAGCTCGCGCAGGCGCGCCATTTGCACGGCATCCAGCCCGGACAGAAGCGGGGCGTGCCGGATCACCTCCTGCCAGATCGCGTGAGGAATCGGTTCACTCTTCAGGAGCCTGCGCATGCGCCAGCGCTGCAGCATGGTGCCTATAGGGCGCATTTCTTTTTCGATTCGAACGGCAGCATAGTGGGGCGGGGATTACCAACAGGATTGGACGGCTCATGCTACCAGCATTCTTCCGGCAGGGCGACATCGCGGCCATGGCTGAATTCGAGGAAAGCTGAAATAGCGGAGCGATTCGGGGCCCTGTCAGGTTTGGGAGTTGGACAGGAAGCCATGAAGGAGTAGGATTGAGCCGGAAACTGCCGGAACCGGGATGCCCATGAATGGCCCGCGGGATCGTTCAATTCTTCAAGGTCAGCGAAAACCTTTTCAGAATCACAGCCCTGCCCCGTAGTATTTCACCGCCTTGCGCCGCCCCGGTTTCTTCTTCTGCGTCACCACGCCCTTGACCGATTTCGGACCAGGGATTGGGATGTCGGGATAAGCCGGATTGAGCGCATGCAGCTGCCAGCCATCCTCTTCATCGCGCACGAGCTGGCGGAAAATGAAGCCTTCTTCCGCCGTTTCCGCCACGACGAATGCGCCGTCCCCAGCGACGCCGTTCATCTCGATGACCAGTATTTCGCCCTCCACGAATTCAGGCTCCATGCTGTCGCCCAGCACCATGAGCGCAACGAGCTCGAAGTCTTCGCAGCTGCTCGCGGCCTCTTCGGCGGGAACGACGGGAATGTTGATCGGCTTTTGCATGCGGGATTCCTTTACGAATTTCCAGTATATCAGAAAGCGCAAATATAGCCCGAATTGGCACGCAGCGGACTCCTGGCAGATCGGATAGTTGGATTTGCATGCACCTTGACTTCATGCGCCAATGGCGTATATTGGACCATGGTATTCATAGAAACGCCGACATTCACCCGCCTTATCGCCTCGCTCCTGGACGACGAAGATTACTCGAAGCTCCAGGAAGAGGACAACATATTGATGCTTGTGGCCTACGCGAAGAACGTCAAGGACAACTTGACCGCCCAGGAAACCGAGATTTTACGCAAGCTCGTGAAGGAATTGTAGAAACATGGACAAAACGCTTTTCGAAGACCTCAAGCACAGCCTGAAGGAGGCTGCCGCCATCCGCCGTGGAGAACTCGCGCCGGGGCGTGTGAAGGAAATCAACGCTCCTGATGCAAAAGCGATCCGTGCCAAGGTCGGGCTCAGCCAGACCGAGTTCGCCCAGCTGATCGGCGTAAAGGTAGCGACCCTCAGGAACTGGGAGCAGAACCGCCGTCATCCGACCGGGGCCGCCGCGGCCCTCCTGACCATCGTGGAAAAGGAGCCGGACGCCGCGCTCCGGGCTCTGCACTCCTGATTCGTTTCCTGTCAGATCGGACAGTTGGAATTGTGCCAATGTTACTTAATATCTACTTTTGCATCGTCGTGGCGTGAACATGAAATACATGGTCGTAATCGAAAACGGCGAATCGGGCTATGGCGCCTTCGTGCCCGACCTCCCGGGATGCATTGCAGCCGGTGATATGGAAGATGAAGTGCTCGCGCTCATCCGGGAAGCGATCCAGTTTCACCTAGAAGACCTGAAATCCGAAGGCCAGCCCATCCCCCAGCCTTCTTCCAAAAGCAAGTTCGTCGAAGTCCCTGTCGCCGCCTGATTTCCCTGTCAGATCGGATAGTTGGAATTAGCGGGCGGGGGGAGTAGGATTGTCGAAAGCAGTCAGTAAGAAATCGAGTTTGATCCCAATTGCTCGCACAAATCGAACCTACCCGAATTACTATGCAAATGCAAAATGACCAAAATGCAACAGCAAAGGACAAGATCACTTCGTACCTATACATCAGCTCGATCTATTTTGTAACAGTTGGCATTCTTTATCTTTGGGGATACTGGGCACCTTTCAATGTAAACATTCTTGAATATTTAAGTTTTTCGGACATTCTTAAGTCTACTGCATATCCAATAGTGTCCGCATTTTTGTTTTCAGCCATCGGTATATTTTTAGGTGATATTTTAGGCGTTGGAAAAAAATCGCTCCCAGCAGGTGAGGGAAAAAATACGCTAGAAGGCAAATTTCTTAATAAGCATATCCGGAAATTTATATTCTTATATCTGATAATGACTGCTTCCTTGTGGATATGGGGTCCAATAGAGAAATGGAATGCAACTCTACCAATGTTAATAGCTATCCCATTAGCATTCATAGTTAAACGAACCGGATTGCTGGCATCTGATATTCCGAATGAAGATACACGTTCGTCTGTTATCTTTATGTTAGTGCTATTACTTCCAATAGCATATGGGCATGGTCGTCTTAAGGCAGCCAAGATTCTTGATGGTAATGAATACCAGTATGTTGTATCTCCAATAGATGGTCTATCGTTAAACCCGAACTCAACCACGGAGCAGCGCCCTAGATTTCTTGGACAAGCAGGTGATTACCTTTTTTTATTTAATCCAACTCTGAAAAGCATCCTTATTATGAAGTTTGACCAGGCCAGGATTCTTAATCTAAATAATTTCGCTAGAAGTCCCACACTGGTAAAAAATCTGCCACACAATCACAAATAAGGTTATCGGGGACAGCCCCCTATTTGAGTTGTGTTTTCCACCCCAACCCTTCCCCCATGGCGCAATTCATCCAGCAATTCCGGGTGCTTGTCGAGCAGCTTGAAGAGAATCACGCCACTTCGGGCTCGAAACGGTGGATCTTTTCCAGGACTCCGGAAAGCGCCTTGGCCGCCTCTTCCGTGTCGTAATCGGCCTGAAGCCCGAGCCAGAAGCCGCTCGAAGTCCCGAAAAACGCGGCGAGGCGCAGCGCCGTATCCGCTGTGATGGAGCGCTTCCCCTGGCAGATGGCGGAAACGCGCGCTTCCGTCACGGCGATTTCCTTCGCGAGGCGATACTGGGAAATGCCGAGCGGGATCAGGAATTCCTCTCGCAGCACTTCCCCTGGGTGGATGTTGTGCAGTTTAGCTTCAGGCATACCCCTTCTCCTCAATGATAATCGCAGATTTCCACGCGCGCGGCGAGCTGGCGTTCTCGTCAAACTGCTGAAAGCAGGCTTTCGTAGGGGATTTTGAGCCCTTCATGCAGGCGCTTCACCATCGAAAGGCTCAGGCGCCTCTTGCGGTTCAATACTTCCGACACACGGCCGCTCGGTCCGATAAAAGGCTCGAGGTCCTTCTGGGTAAGCCCCTGCTGCTCCATCCTGAACTTGATTGCGTCGACCGGATCCGCCGGCGTGATCGGATAATGCTTCTGCTCGTAGGCTTCGATCAGGGTGACCAGGATTTCCATCTCGTCCGCGTCAATCGTTCCCTCCTCCGCCTGGAACACCGTCTCAAGCCGCCTGAATGCAGAATGCAGATCCTCGTCGCTTCTGATCGGCTTAATATTCATTGACTGTCTCCACGTCTATCCTGTCGTAGCGCGCATGGGTTCCGACGAATTTCACCCATGCGATCCCGGCTCCATACTGAATCTCGACGACCAGTCGGTACTTGTTTCCCGCGATATTGAACACGACCCGATTGTTGCCGCAAATGCTCGCGCTTCCGTATTGGTTCTTGATGTCCTGAGGAGTTTTCCAGCTGGCCTTGACCGCTTCGTCATGCCAGCTTCTCAAGGCCCCTTCCGAATCAGAATATTCGGGCTTGCTCCAGAATTTCACAAGCATGCTCTTTGCGATCGCCCGCATCCATTTCTCCCATATTGGGAGATTATAGTCCAGCCCTGCATATTTTCAATCATCTTCTGCGCCGCCGAGACGAAAGAGGTAAAGGCGAGCGGCATTGTCCAGATAATCCCTTGGTTAAATCGCGGCTATACTCGAATCAACACCTATCCGGGAGGCGACCATGTTCGAAGCTGTTAGCATTCCGTTCGGCGCTAAAATGCTTTTCAACACCTTGAAGCTCAAACCGGGCGTCGACATGAGCGACGTCGAGCTGGCTCTGGGTGAGATGTGCAACGTGGTGAAGAACACCTATGGAGGCGAGAAAGGCGGCTTCATTGCCGGCCAGGTTTTCAGGTTCACCGGATTCGTATCCAGCGAAGGCTCGCTGCATGCGAAAAAGCCCGGAGAAGACCATATCGTGATCGTCACCTACTGGCATTCCTTCGCCGAACATGAAAAATCCCATGCGGATGAAACGTTCAAGAGCAAGTTCTCGGCGCTCATGGAGCTGTGCACCGAGGCCGACGAAATCGGCTACGAAATGCTCTGGCAGGGAGAACCAGAACCCTGATTCCATGACGACTGCGCGCGATGTGATTTACTGGAAGAGGCCAATACGCCCGAAGTTTGCCGCCTGGCATGTGCAGTCCGGCGCAGTCGGATCGGCATGGCCGGCGGCATTTGAATTCTCAGACATCGAATGGACAGCGACTGGAAATAAAAAACCCCGACGCCGGATGGTGTCGGGGGTTTTTATTGTAAGGAGCCTGGCAGTGACCTACTTTGGCTTACACATCACATCGCTGCGCGATATGAGTGAACGCCGAAACAAGCCCGTCTCACGGGCGTGTTGTGCCTCCGGGCTTAACGTTCGCAAGCTCACACAATGAGCTGTTTTCAGCGAATTGCGGCGAAGACTAACTTTCAGGTTATGTCGCAGCCAATAGTCTACGCCGCAACAAGGCGCAGGAGGGTCATGGCTTTTGATGCGCTCTGGCAACCGAGTCTTCGGATGCTTCCAGGCTGAGCGCCGTGTTGTCATTCTGACGTAGGTCTGTAAAGCACGCAGGCAATAAAAAAGCCCAACCTCTTTCGAGGCCGGGCTTTTCTATTGCATAAGAGCCTGGCAGTGACCTACTTTCACACGGGTATCCGCACTATCATCGGCGCTGTCTCGTTTCACGGTCCTGTTCGGAATGGGAAGGAGTGGGTCCAAGACGCTATGGCCGCCAAGCATAACTGTTTGTTCTGCCGGTTTCCCGCAGAACCAATTCGGAAGAAGTAAATCTGGATTACGTAGCATGCACACACTGGACACGCTTAAAATTATGGAATCAAGCCTCACGGTCAATTAGTATCGGTTAGCTCAACGCATTACTGCGCTTCCACACCCGACCTATCAACGTCGTAGTCTCCGACGAACCTTTAGAGGAATCAAGTTCCTGGGAAGTCTAATCTCGAGGCGAGTTTCCCGCTTAGATGCTTTCAGCGGTTATCTCTTCCGCACTTAGCTACCCG
>JAJZPK010000089.1 GCA_021811205.1 Pseudomonadota bacterium | reverse complement strand
ATCGACCAGCAGGATCGAATTCCTGACGATGATGCCTGCAAGCGCGATCATGCCGATCATCGAGGTCGCGGTGAATTGCGCGCCAAGGAGCGCATGCCCGGGCATCACGCCGATGATGGTGAGCGGGATCGGCGCCATGATGACGAGCGGCACGAGATAGGATCTGAACTGGGCCACGATCAGGAGATAAATGAGCACGAGTCCCACCGCATAGGCGATCCCCATGTCCCTGAAGGTTTCATAGGTGACCTGCCATTCGCCGTCCCATTTCATCGCATAGCCGGCATAAGGGTCCTTGGGCTGATGGATGAAATATTCCTTCAGCACGCCGCCTTCGGGCAGCTTCATGTTCTTTATTTTCGAACGGATATCGAACATGCCGTATAGCGGGCTGTCGATTTTCCCGGTCATGTCTCCGACCACGTAGACGACCGGCAGCAGATCCTTGTGGTAGATCGTTTTTTCGCGTGGCACATGGGTGACCTCGACGAGTTCGGAAAGCGGGACGAGCTCCCCCTTGTTCGAGCGCACGGCAAGCTTGAGCAGGTCATTGAGATCACCCTTCCTGTCCGCAGGAAGGCCTACGGTCACCGGAATTTCGTATTTCGCATTCAGGCTGTGCACCGGGGTTACGCTCTCGCCGGAGAGTCCCATTCTCATCACTTCGACGATGTCCTTCTGGGCGATTCCCCGCAATGCCGCCTTGTGCTGCAGCACCCTCAGGGTGATCTTGTCCGCATCCGCATCGACGCTGTCGTCTATGCCGACGATATCCGGAGTGTTCGAAAAGGCTGCTTTGATGAGCTTCGCAACAGCAATCTGCCCACTGTAGTCAGGACCGTACACCTCGGCAACCAGCGGCGACATGACGGGCGGACCGGGCGGCACTTCGACGATCTTGGTTTTCGCGCCGTATTTTTTGGCGATTTGAGCAATCGGCCCGATCACCGAGGTTGCGATCTCGTGGCTCTGCCTGCTGCGGTCGTGCTTGTCGACAAGATTGACTTCGATATCGCCGTATTCTGGGCCGTCCCTCAGGTAATATTGTCTGACGAGGCCATTGAAATTGATCGGCGGAGGCGTGCCGGCATAAGCTTCGTAATGGGTCACTTCAGGCACCTTGGCAATATAGGCGCCGATGTCGTGCAAGACCTTGGCCGTGTCTTCCAGCGGGGTACCGACCGGCATGTCGACCACAACCTGAAATTCGGACTTGTTGTCGAAGGGAAGCATCTTGAGCACCACGAGCTTGACTGCGGCAAGGGACACGGCGAGCATGATGAGCACGACGAGGCCGATGAACAGGAGCTTCCTGTTTCTCGAACCCTCTTCCCGCCTCAAAAAGGGCATGAGCTTGCGGGCAAAAAAGGCGCTTGCCTTTTCATGCCCTGAATCCTGGTGATGCGCATGCTTGTCGGCCAGCCTGAAGGCGAGCCAGGGCGTCACGACGAAAGCGATGCCCAATGATATCAGCATGCCGATGCTGGCATTGATCGGGATCGGGCTCATGTAGGGCCCCATGAGTCCCGTCACGAAAGCCATGGGCAGCAGGGCCGCGATGACGGTCAGGGTGGCCAGGATGGTCGGTCCGCCCACTTCGTCCACCGCTTCCGGAATGATTTCGGACAGGGGCGCATCCGAAAGCACCCGCCTTCGGTGTATGTTTTCGACCACCACGATCGCATCATCGACCAGTATCCCGATGGAAAAGATGAGCGCGAACAGGGAAACGCGGTTCAACGTGAAGCCCCACGCCCAGGATGCGAAAAGCGTGGCCAGCAGGGTCAGCATCACCGCAACCCCAACGATCACCGATTCCCTCTTGCCGAGCGCAATCCACACCAGGATCACCACTGAAGTGGTGGCGAAAATCAGCTTCTCGATCAGCTTCATTGCCTTGTCGTTGGCCGTGACGCCGTAGTCGCGCGTCACCGTGACCTGAACATTCGACGGAATCACGCTGCCCTTGAGTTGCCCGACGCGGCGGATCAATTCCTTGGCCACCTCGACTGCGTTTTCCCCGGGTTTCTTGGAAATGGCCAGCGTCACCGCAGGATGCTCCCCGCCCTTGCTCCCGATCCAGACATAATGTTCGGGCTGGTCAGGACCATCGACCACGTCGGCCACATCGCTCATGAAAATCGGGCGACCGTCGGAGACGCCGACCACCAAGCGCCTCACGTCGTCGCTGGAAGCGAGAAAAGTGCCTGTCTGCACCAGCACTTCACGGTTGTTCCGGGTGATATCTCCTGCAGGCTGGGAGGCGTTGGCAAACTGGAGTGCGTTCCTCAGATCCTCTGCCGAAAGGTGATAGGCATTCATCCTGTTCGGATCCATCAGCACCCTGATCATGTGCTGCGGCCCGCCTATCGTCTTCACTTCCTTGACCCCGGGGATGCGTTTTAGCTCGATTTCTGCAGAATGCCCCACCTGCTCGAGTTCGAAAGCGCCTTCGTTCCTGTTCTTCGTCCAGAGGGTAAGGGTCAGGATGGGGACGTCGTCTATCCCCATCGGCTTGATGATCGGTTTTTGCACGCCGAGATAAGGGGAGACCCAGTCCGCATGCGAGTTGAGGGTGTCATAGAGCTTGACGAGCGACTGGGTCCTGTCCTCGCCGACCTTGAACTGGACGGTAAGAATGGCAAGACCCGGTCGCGAAATCGAATAGACATGGTCTATTCCTGTGATCTGGGAAAGCACCTGCTCTGCCGGCGTCGTCACCAGATGTTCGACGTCGCTTGCGGACGCGCCCGGGAAGGGAATGAACACGTTCGCCATCGTGACGTTGATCTGCGGGTCTTCCTCGCGAGGCGTCACGAGCACGGCGAAAAGACCGAGCAGCACGGCGACGAGCGCGATCAGCGGCGTCAGTTGGGAATGCAGAAAGAACTTGCTGATGCGCCCGGAAATACCCATGTCATTCGGCACTTCTGAGTATGCCCGCCTTGATCGGGTTGAGCGCGATCTTTTCCCCCGGAGCAAGGCCTGCGAGCACTTCGACCTCTCCATCCGAAGGTTCCCCAAGCCTCACCTGGCGCAGTTCGTACTTGCCCGATTGATTCACAACATAGACGGCAGTGACTTCACTGCGTCTCAACACGGAAGAGGCCGGGATCAGCAGCTTTGCCGCATGACCGATGGGAAACTCGGCGCGAGCAAACATGCCCGGGTAAATTCCCGTGGTGTCGGGCGGAAATTCGAGCCTCACCTGTGTGGTATGGGTCAGCGGATTGGCTGCAGGCAGCACCATGACCGAAGAAGGCCTGAGCGCCTTGTCTTGCCCAAGCATGATCCATGCACCTTCCTTCAGATTGGCCTTGACTGCTTCGAGCCTGTATTGCGGAACGCTCACAGTGAGCCTCAGTTCCCTCGGATCAAAGCCCGTCATCAGCGGTTTTCCCGGATAGGCCATTTCCCCTATTTCAACGTGGCGCGCCGCGACGACGCCGCTGAAGGGTGCAACCACGGTAGCATAGCTCTCCGTATTGACAGCGATGCCGACATTGGCGCGCCGCGCATCCACCCTGGATTTGGCCGCCTCATATTCCGCCCTGGCCTTGTCGAGCGCAGCCTGGCTCACGAATTTCTTTTCGAATAGGGACTGGGTCCGATTGTAGGTGGATTTGGCATTCTCGAACGAAGCCATGGCTTCGGCGAGCTGCGCCCGGCGCTCGTTGAGCGCCTGACCGACTTCGGTTGCGTCGATCCTGACCAGAACCTGGCCTTTTTTCACCTTGTCGCCGACATCGAAATTGACTGCGGCCACCCTGCCCGAAATCTGGGCGGAAACGGTCGATTGCTTGGCGGCTTCTACCACGCCCTCCGCCGAATAAGTGAGCGGCGCATCGACATAGCGCACCGGAACGACATCCGCCGCATAGACGGATGGCACAAGAAGCAGTAGAAAAATAGCTTTGATCAAGCGAGCACCCCTTTCACAGGTATATTAGTTTAATCTAATATACTAGGACTGGCAACAGGGGCTGACCCTGCTCCCCTAAACCGCCGTATTGCAGAATACGTCGCGCATCATCTTGATCAGCTGGAGAACACGGGCATCCCCGATTCGATAATAGACCTTGTTTGCATCCTTACGGGTTTTCAGGACGCCCTTGTCCCTCAGAATGGCAAGATGCTGTGAGATGTTGCTCTGGGATGTGCCTACGCTCTCGACGATATCCTGCACGCTGACTTCGTTTTCGCCAAGAATACACAGTATCTTGAGCCGCAATGGATGCGAGATAGCCTTCATGGAACGTGAAGCCTGCTCGATAATTTCGTCCTGCCCCATCATTTCGTGAAGGAAATCAATCTGGCTTTTCATGAAAACGCCCATGTCTAGGTATGATCAACGAAATAGAATAAAATAAAGATTTTGAACCGTCCAGAGAAATGATGAGCGCAACGAAGAAACTTCCGCAGAACGGCCCGTCAACGCCCGTTCTGCTCTTGATACTGGATGGCATCGGCTGCAGGAAAGACAAGGAAAACAATGCGGTAGCGCTCGCGCACAAACCCAATTGGGAAAAGCTCTGCGCAGCCTACCCACACACCAGGATTCATGCTTCCGAATCCTCGGTCGGGCTGCCCGAGGCGCAAATGGGCAATTCCGAGGTCGGTCACCTCAACATCGGTGCAGGCCGCATCGTCTACCAGGAACTGACGCGCATCGATCTTGCCATCGAAAAAGGCGATTTCTATGCCAATCCGGCCTTGAAAGGCGCGATCGATGATGCATTGAAGAAAAACAGCGCACTCCACATCATGGGCCTGCTCTCCCCGGGCGGCGTGCACAGCCATGAATCCCACATCCACGCCATGCTCGACATGGCCGCAAAAGCCGGCGTGGAGAGAATTTACCTGCACGCATTCCTGGACGGAAGGGACACGCCGCCGAAAAGCGCGGCAGCCTCGATCGGATTGTTCGAGGAAAAATGCAAACAGCTCGGCAAAGGCAAAATCGCTTCCCTCATCGGGCGCTATTACGCGATGGACAGGGACAAACGGTGGGAGCGAGTCAAATCCGCCTTTGATCTCGTCACGCAAGGCACCGCCGAGCATTATTTCGCAAATGCCCTCGATGCGCTGGATGCCGCCTATGCGCGCGGCGAGACGGACGAATTCGTGCATGCGACAGCCATCCATGGGCCGAGCGAACCGCCCGTCAGAATGGAGGACGGCGATGTAGTCGTCTTCATGAACTATCGGGCCGACCGTGCACGCGAAATCACGAATTGCATGACTTCGGAAAAATTCGACGGGTTCGAGCGGGGCAGATTCCCCAAAACCCATTTCGTCATGCTGACGCACTATGGCGACGAATTTGCGCTTCCGACCGCCTTTGCGCCGGAGCGCATCGTGAACTGCTTCGGGGAATACCTGTCCAATTTGGGACTCTCGCAGCTCAGGATCGCGGAAACCGAAAAATACGCGCATGTCACCTACTTCCTCAACGGCGGAAGGGAAGAGCCCTATCCGCTGGAAGACAGGATAATGGTGCCTTCTCCGAAAGTGTCGACCTACGATCTCAAGCCCGAAATGAGCGTTTTCGAAGTGACTGACAAACTCGTGGATGCGATCAGGAGCAAGACGTACCAGGCCATCATCTGCAATTTCGCCAATGGCGACATGGTCGGTCATACCGGGAACCTGGATGCCGCGATACGCGCCGTGGAAGCGATGGATATCTGCATCGGGCGCGTCGTCGAAGCCATGCAGTCGATCGGCGGGGAAGTGCTGATCACGGCCGACCACGGCAATGCGGAACTGATGCAAGATCCAGTCTCGCATCAGCCCCATACCGCACATTCCCTCAACCTGGTGCCCTTCCTCTATGTCGGCAGCCATGCTTCCCGCGTCAGGGAAACGGGATCCCTTCAGGACGTCGCGCCCACCATGCTGGCCATCCTGGGACTTCCCCAGCCGCCCGAGATGACTGGACAGTCGCTCCTCGCAACAGAGTGAGAACGGCGCTCAGCCTCGCCTTAGCCGGCTTTCTGCTTGCCGGCAGCGCACATGCGCAGGATCTCGGAGAATTGCGCTCCAGGATCTCCACTCTCGAGAAGAAGCTCGGCCAGAACATGGCTTCCAGGAACGAGGCTGCGGATGCTCTGAAGGCTTCGGAAGTGGCGATCAGCAACTCGGTCAGGCACTTGAGAGCGCTGGACAACAAGGAGCGCAGCGCGAACGCCGAACTTTCCCGTCTGCACAGCGACACCGACAGAGTCACTGAAAACATCAGGGTGCAGCAGGCGCTGCTCGGCAAGCTGCTCTACGAGCGCTATCTCGGCGGAGAGCAGGAATATCTGAAGCTGCTGCTCGACGCGAAGGACCCGAACCAGGCAACCAGAAACCTGGCGTACCTGACCTATGTCTCGAAAGAGCGTTCGTCCGTATTGAAAAGCCTGCGAGGCAACCTGAGGGAACTTGACACCCTGACCGCTTCGACAAAAGACAAGAAGGCCGAACTCGACGACATCCTGGGCAAGCAGCGCCTCCAGAAAAAGGAACTGGAAAAGGAGAAAGCCCAAAGACAGGCCGTTCTCGACAAGGTTTCAGGGGAAATCGGCAGACAGCGCAAGGCCATTGCAAGACTCAAGCGGAACGAGGCGCGCCTGAAGAATCTGGTCGAACGAATCGGCAGGCGCGCCTCCCGAGGCCAGATCAGGAACGAGAACGTTCCCGACGCATCGTTCGACAACAGCCCGTTCAGGAAGCTGAAAGGCCGCTTGAGGCTGCCTGTCAGGGGCGTGCTGACGAACCGTTTCGGCGCCCCGAGGATGAATGGCAGACTGATCTGGAAAGGGCTCTTCATTCGCGCTGCGACCGGGGAAGAAGTGCACGCCATCGCAGCCGGGCAGGTTGTCTTCGCGGACTGGCTGAGAGGATTCGGCAACATCATCATCGTCGATCACGGCAGCGGCTACATGAGTCTTTACGGGGACAACGAAGCGCTGCTCAAGAAGGTCGGGGACAAAGTCCACGGCGGAGAAGTGATTGCCGAAGTCGGAAACAGCGGCGGTAACGAAGAATCCGGTTTATACTTCGAACTTCGCGACCAGGGTGTACCGCTAGACCCGATGAAATGGGTCACCGTAAAATGAAACTGGAGAGAACATGCACATGAAAAAAGCAGGCTTGATTCTGATCGGTGTCGTCGCCGGCGTCTTGCTCGGCCTCAACCTTTCTGCGATAGCCCAGAGGGAAACGGCATCGAGCCCCCTCCCCGTCCAGGAGCTGCGCACCTTTGCAGACATATTCGGCAGAATCAAGAGCGATTACGTCGACCCCAAATCCGACAAGGATCTGATCACCTCGGCCATCAACGGCATGGTCACAGGACTTGATCCCCATTCGGCCTATTACGATGCCGACGCCTACAAGGAACTGCAGATCGGCACAGAAGGGGAATTCGGCGGATTGGGCATCGAGGTCACCATGGAAGACGGCCTGGTCAAGGTCATCTCCCCCATCGAGGACACGCCCGCCTACAAGGCAGGGATCAAGAGCGGAGACCTGATTCTCAAGCTCGACGACATGCTGGTCAAGGGCATGACCCTGAACGACGCGGTCAAGAAGATGCGCGGCAAGCCCAATACCCCGATCGTGCTGACCATTCTGAGAAAAGGCGTCGCCAAGCCGCTGGTTTTCAAGCTGATGCGCGCCGTCATCAAGGTGAAGAGCGTCAAATACAAGATGGTCGAGCCTGGCTATGCCTACATCCGCATCACCCAGTTCCAGGAACATACCGGCGAATCCCTTGCCGCTGCGATCAGGACCCTCTTCAAGCAACCCGTCAAGGGGCTTGTGCTTGACCTGAGAAACGATCCGGGCGGCCTGCTGTTCGGTGCGGTCGCCGTCTCGGCCGCCTTCCTGCCGCCCGATTCCCCCGTTGTCTCGACCCGAGGCAGGACGCCCGATTCCGAAATGAAGCTGGAAACGATTCCGGAAGACTACCTGAAGCCCTCGGATAAGACCGACTACATCAAGGATCTTCCCGCCGCCGTGAAGAAGGTGCCGATGATCGTGCTGGTCAACAACGGCACGGCTTCCGCATCAGAAATCGTTTCCGGCGCACTTCAGGACGACAAGCGCGCCCTCATCATGGGCACCCAGACGTTCGGCAAGGGCTCGGTGCAGACCATCTTCCCGCTCGGCAACGGCACTGCAGTGAAACTGACCACTGCACGCTATTACACCCCAAGCGGACGCTCGATCCAGGCCAAGGGCATCACGCCCGACATCACGATCGAGGACACCACCGTGTCCTCCCAGGAGGCTGCGCTCAACCTGCATGAAGCCGATCTCGAGCACCATCTCATCAATGAGAAGGCAGGCACTGCGTCCAAACCCGTGCTCACCATCCAGGAACCCGAGCAAACCGGCAAACCGGCCGTACCGGGTTCGAAAGATGATTACATGCTGGGACAAGCGCTCAACGTGCTGAAGGGGATGTCTATCCTGGAGAAAAGATGAAGGCTCGGCCTGTACTTTTGCTGCAGGCCGATATAGAGTTGGTTCAAGGCAGGAGGGGTCATGACTCAACCCGAAGATTGCTTCAAGAAGCGAGAAATCCATTTTTCCGCGCTGCCTGCCGGGCAGGCGGCAAGGGCGGCTGAGAGCCTGGCCGAGATGGGGCTTGCGGCCGAGGTCGCAGGCCCCAGCATGCTGACCGTGTGCTACCACCTGCCGCAGCACAGTCTTGAAACCCTGGAAGAGACGCTCGTCGACCAGGGTTTTCATCTCGACAGCTCGCTGCTTCAGAAAATCAAGCGTGCGCTCGTCCATTATGTCGAAGAGGTGCAATGCCAGAACCTCAGCGAGCAGCCCAGAATGCAAAAAAACATGGAGATTTTCGTGAAGGTCTACGAGCATCATCCGCACGGCGATCATGACGCGACGCCGGAGGAGTGGCGCGAATACCGCTGATGGACGATGCATCCCTGCTGCGCTACAGCCGTCATATCCTGCTGCCCGAGATCGGACTGGATGGGCAGGAAAGGCTGACAAGATCCCATGCGCTCGTCATCGGCGCGGGCGGGCTCGGATCGCCTGCCTCGCTTTATCTCGCTTCATCCGGGATCGGAACAATCACGATCTGCGACGACGATGTCGTCGACCTCACCAATCTGCAGCGGCAGATCGTCCACAGGACAAATTCGGTCGGCATGCCCAAGGTCATTTCGGCGCAAGCGTCGCTTCTGGAAATCAATCCTGAAATAGACGTGCTGCCCGTCAAGGCGAAGGCAACAGGAAAATTGCTCGCCGAGCTCGTCGAACAGGCCGATATCGTGCTCGACTGCAGCGACAACTTTGCGACGCGCCACGAAGTGAACAGGGCCTGCGTCGCCTATTCGAAACCCCTCGTCTCGGGTGCCGCACTGCGCCTTGAAGGCCAAATCTCCGTGTTCAATGCGGGCGGCCCATGCTACCACTGCCTTTTTCCGGAAGAAGCCTATGACGAGGAAATGCGCTGCGCCCTGATGGGC
>JAJZPK010000088.1 GCA_021811205.1 Pseudomonadota bacterium | reverse complement strand
CCGATCTCACGCCTGCTGCTTCGAGCATGTCCATCTCGTGCAGCAGCGCTTCCGGCGAGACGACCACGCCGTTTCCGATGTAACAGGCGACATCTTCCCTCAACACGCCGGAAGGAATGAGGTGAAGAACGGTCTTCTTGTCTCCGATGACCAGGGTATGGCCTGCATTGTGCCCGCCCTGAAAACGCACCACGCCCTGCGCATGGTCGGTGAGCCAGTCGACGACCTTTCCCTTGCCTTCGTCACCCCATTGCGTCCCGATCACCACTACGTTCTTAGACATGTTCAATCCATTGAAAGTTATTCGATTACCCACTTCCCACCGCGTGAAACCAGCTTCTTCCCCGGCTCCTCATCATGCCCCGGGAGATCGACTACCACCCTTCTTCCCTCGGCCCTCAACGTATCTATCGCACTCAGCAACTCGGGATCCCTGGAATGGGGCGCGCGGATGCATGCCTCATCAGGCAAAGTCGGCACGATGGAGGCAATTTCCCTGAGATCCATGCTGAACCCGGTTGCAGGCCTTGCTCTGCCGAATGCGCTGCCGACCTCGTCGTACCGTCCGCCCAAAGCGATGGCGTTGGCGCATCCGTCTGCGTAGACGGCAAACACCATGCCGCTGTGGTAATGGTACCCGCGCAATTCGGCAAGATCGAAGGAAAGATCAGGAAGATCGAGCTCGGAGGCAACCGCAGCCAGCTCGGAAATCGCGTCCAGTGCGCCGGGGAAGCTGGAAAGATGTCTCTTCGCGAGTTCGAGCACTTCCTTCCCGCCATAGAGTTCGGGAAGCAGGCAAAGCGCATTTCGCACACTGCTCTCGAGCGGCGCAGCAAGCTCCGAGATGCCGGCGAGATCCTTGGACTGCAGTACCTTGAAGAGTTCGGATTCGAGTTCGTTGCCGATATTGGAGAATCGCGCGATGCTCCTGAACACGCCGACATGTCCCAGGTCCAGGTGGATCTTGTCCACTTCCAGCTTCGATAAAACATCCAGCATGAGCTTCTGGATTTCGATGTCGCTCTCGATCCCTGCGTGGCCGTAAATGTCCGCCCCGATCTGCAGCGGTTCTCGCGTACGCGTGAGCCCCAGCGGCAAGGTGTGCAGAACGCTCCCTGCATAGCACAGCCTCGCCACACCGGGCCTGTTGAGCAGCTGTGCGTCGATGCGCGCGACCTGCGGCGTGATGTCCGCGCGCAGCCCCAGGAGTCTTCCGCTCATCTGGTCGACGAGCTTGAATGTCATGAGGTCCATGTCCTGACCCGTTCCACTCCTCAAGGATTCGACATGCTCGATGAGGGGAGGCAGGACAAGGTCATAGCCATGGGCTCTGAACAGGTCGAGCGCTCGTCTGCGCATGATCTCGATGCGGTACGCATCGGGCGGCAATATATCCTCGATGTATTCGGGAAGTATCCAGTTCTGCATCGTCATTTTCGGGTAACAGGCCTATTCGACCAGATTGAAGAGTAGTATTCCTGAAGCCAGCGTAATAAGGCCGACGAATCTGATCTGCCCCTCTGAAAGCCGTGAAATCTTAACGAAAGTGTCCTTCCAAACGGCAGGAAGCGCAAATGGAAGCAGCCCTTCCAGCATGCATACCAAAGCAATCGCCTGCATGAAATGCCTCAACATCCTGCAAGTTTCATTTGGTCTTGCCTTCAGGGCTCTTGAAATACTTGAAGAACGCCGAGTCAGGAGAGATGACGAGCGCGCTGTTTTTCCCGCCAAAGCCGTTCCTGTATGCCTCCAGGCTTCTGTAGAATGCATAGAATTCCGGGTTCTTCGAAAAAGCCTTGGCATAGATCGCCGTAGCTTGAGCGTCGCCTTCACCCTTGACCGTCTGGGCCTGCTTGTAGGCATTTGCAATGATGACTTCGCGCTGCCTGTCCGCATCGGCTCTGATCTGCTCGGATTCCGCCGCGCCCGTCGATCTCAGCTGGTTCGCCACGCGCTTTCTCTCCGCCTCCATCCGCCTGTACACGGAATCGCTGACCTGCTGGGGAAGATCGACCCGCTTGAGACGCACGTCGATGACCCGAACACCGATCTTTCTGGAATCGAGGTCGGATTTCTGCCTCATCAGATCCGTGATCATGTCGCGCTGCTTTGAAATGACGTCATGCACCGTCAGATTTCCGATTTCGTCCCTGAGGCTGGAATTGATGGTCTGAGACAGCCTGATCTCCGCCCGCGCTTCGTCACCTCCCGTGCTGATGTAGTACTGCCTTGGATCGCTGATGCGCCACTTGACGAACGAATCGACAAGCACGTTCTTCTTCTCAGAGGTAATGTAACGCTCGGGTTCGGGGGACTCGAAAGTCTGTATCCTGTTGTCGAAATAGCGCACATTCTGCACAAGCGGAATCTTCCAGTACAGTCCGGGCTTGGTATCGACCGATACGATTTCACCGAGCTGAAGCACAATGGCGCTCTGCCTCTGGTCGACCGTATAGAAGCTCGAGCTGAGCAGCACCAGGGCAATGACGATGGCGGCGATAATACCTGTTCTCACGGCCTGTCCTCCCTGTCACGGTTGCGGAAAGCGTCCCGCGAACGCGCATCACTATCGGCAGGCGCCGAACTTGCAGGAGGCGCTGCATCCTGGGCAGGCGCTGCAGAAGCGGGGCTCTGGGATGTTGCCTGCATCAGCTTGTCGAGCGGCAGATAAAGCAGATTTCCGCCTTTATTCTGATCGACGAGTATCTTGTTGGTATTGCTGAGTATGCGCTGCATCGTCTCAAGATACATGCGCTCCCGTGTCACCCCCGGCGCCTTGTCGTATTGCGCAAGTATCTGCTGGAAACGGCTCGCATCGCCTTCCGCATTGGCAATCACGCGTTGCTTGTATCCCTGGGCCTGCTGGATCAACCTTGCGGCATCTCCTGCTGCCCGAGGCACGACGTCGTTGGAATAGGCCTGCCCCTCATTCTTCATGCGCGCCCTGTCCTGGTTGGCCTTGACTGCGTCGTCGAAGGCGGCCTGAACCTGTTCGGGCGGCTGCGCATTCTGCATCGTGACCTTGCTGATCTCGATCCCCGTCTTGTAAAGGTCGAGTATTTTTTGCATCAGCGCCGCGGCCTGATCGGCAACCTGCTCTCGCCCTTCGTAAAGCACGTAATTCATCTGGCTCTTTCCGACCACCTCGCGAATGGCCGCTTCTGCAATCTGCCTCACCGCATCCTGCGGATTCCTGTTGTTGAACAGATAGGCTTCCGGATTCTTGATGATGTACTGGACGGCGAACTGGACGTCGACGATATTCTCATCGTCGGTCAGCATCAGCGACTCCTGAAGGATCTTGCTCTTGATGTTGTTCCTGTAGCCTATTTCGACGGTCCTCACCGTCGAGACGTCGACGATCTCGGCGCTCTCGATCGGATAGGGGAGATGCCAGTGAGGTCCGGGCATGGTCGTCTCGACGTATTTTCCGAAGCGCAGAACGATGCCCCTGTCGCTTGCATTGACGATATAAAAACCGCTGCCCAGCCAGATCAGGAATGCCAGCGCAATGAATATCCAGAGTCCGCCAAGGCCGATGCCCGGCCTGGGTCCGGAAGGTGCGGCGCCGCCCTTCTTGCCGGAAAAAAAAGCCTCAAGCTTCTGGTTGAAATTCTTCCACAGTTCGTCGAGATCGGGAGGGCCGGATTTCCCGCCCCCCCATTGCGGATCGTTTAATCCCATATTTCAAAACCTGTCTGTCAAATTGATGCTGCAGTCAGTGCCTCGCCCATAAATTTCCGGGCTTCGATGAACTCTCCCAGACACTGCCTGAGCAGATCCAGTCCATCTCCGGTTTTCGCGCTCAAGCGAACCTCGACGATTCTACCATATTCGTCGCGTTCCAGACCCGGTGACAGGCCATTTATGTCAATCTTGTTGAAAACGAGGACCTGCGGAACAGAATCGGCCCCGATTTCGGCAAGCACCCTGTTGACCTCCTCGATCCTGCCCATCCTGTCCGGGGAGCCCGAGTCGACCACGTGAAGCAGAAGATCGGCATGCACAGTCTCCTCCAGCGTGGCACAAAAGGAGGCGACCAGCGTATGCGGCAACTGCCTGATGAATCCGACCGTGTCGGACAGCACGACCTGGCCCCGCTCGGGAATATAGAGGCGACGCGAAGTCGTATCCAGGGTCGCGAACAGCTGGTCGGCCGCATAGGCATTGGCGCGGGTGAGCGCGTTGAAAAGCGTCGACTTTCCTGCATTCGTATAGCCGACAATGGAAATGGAGGGCACATGTCCGCGCGCACGGGACCGCCTTTGCACGAAGCGCTGCAGCCTGAGCTTCTTCAGCCGTTCCTTCAGGAGCTTGACTCTTTTCCCGATCAGGCGCCTGTCCGTCTCAAGCTGCGTCTCTCCCGGGCCTCTCAGACCTATCCCTCCCTTCTGACGCTCAAGGTGGGTCCAGCCCCGAATCAGCCGGGTCGAAAGATGCTCGAGCTGGGCAAGCTCCACCTGGAGTTTGCCCTCTGCGCTCTTCGCCCTTTGGGAAAAGATGTCGAGTATCAGGCTTGTCCTGTCGATCACGCGGCATTTCAGCCTGTTTTCGAGATTGCGTTGTTGCGCAGGGGAAAGTTCATGATTGAAGACGACGAGCTGCGCACGCGTTCCGATGAGCGTCGCCGCCACTTCATCGAGCTTTCCACTGCCTGCATAGGTCGCGGCGTCTGGAAATGCTCTTTTTCCCGTTACTGTCGCAAGCACGTCCAGCATCGCGCTGGAGGCGAGTTCTTTCAGTTCGTCCAGACTCTCCTGGAAGCCGGGTTCGCCGAAATCAATGGCGACGAGCACGACTTCATTGCCCGACCCTTCCGTCATCCAGCCGATGTGGAAGAGGAATCGAACGGAATGGAAACGGGCCTGGAAGGAACGACCGTCGAAATTGCATGCTTGTAGACCATCTGCGTGACCGTGTTCTTCAACAGGATCACATACTGGTCGAAAGATTCGATCAATCCCTGGAGCTTGATGCCGTTGACAAGGTAGATGGATACCGACACATGCTCCTTACGCAATGTGTTCAAAAACGGGTCTTGTAACAATTGCCCTTTTGCACTCATAAACTTCTCCGATTTTATTGTTAACCTTTATGCATTCTAGACTAGTGTTCAGCATTATGCTAAAAAATTTGGAAATGCATTCAGGCAATTGGACAGGTGTGCCTGGAATAGGTTCATTACCCGTATTTTTTTCTGCCCAGAATGCGCTTGCGGTGCGCCGCGCGCTTCTCGCTTTCCGTTTTTTGGGGAGGCTTCTTTCCCAAGAACGGGTTTTTCCCCTGTTTGAACTCGACCTTGAGCGGTGAACCCTTCAAATCGAAAGCGTCCCTGAACGTTTTTTCAAGATACCGTCTGTAGCTTTCCGGGACATGGTCGAGGGAGGTACCGTGAATGATGATCAGCGGAGGATTCATCCCCCCCTGGTGCGCATAACGCAGCTTCGGTCTGAACATTCCCGTTTTTGGTGGGGGCTGTTTTTCCACTGCGGCAATCAGGAGGCGCGTGAGTTTGGGCGTCGACAATTTCGCCATCGCAGCAGCATAAGCCTCGTCGACCGATTTCATGAGCGCATCGAGTCCAGTCCGGTTCAAGGCGGAAATGTAATGGACGGAAGCAAACCCCGTGAAATTGAGCTTTCTCGATATATCCCTTTTCACGGCATCCCGACTGTAGGCATCCAGGTTGTCCCACTTGTTGACAGCCACGACAAGCGAACGCCCCGCCTCCAGTACGAATCCGGCGATGTGCGCATCCTGATCGGAAATTTCGGCCTGCGCATCCAGAACGAGCACAACGACATTGCTGTCCTCGACGGCCTGCAACGTCTTCACGACGGAAAACTTCTCCACCGCTTCGAAGACTTTTCCCTTTCTCCTCAATCCAGCCGTGTCGATCAGTGTGTATGTCTTTCCCCTGCGCTCGAACTCGACATGGATGCTGTCCCGCGTGGTACCGGGCTGATCGAAGGCAATGACGCGCTCCTCCCCGAGAAGCGCATTGACCAGGGTCGACTTACCTGCATTGGGTCGGCCCACGATGGCGATCCTCGGGCCTTCGTTGATGGAAAAGTCTGACTCTTCGCTGGGAAAACCGTCGAGTGCGATCTCGACGAGATCGCGCACATTGTCGCCATGGGCAGACGAGATCGGCAACGGGTCCCCGAGACCGAGTTCGTGGAATTCCGCGGAGACGACGTGACGCATCATGCCTTCGGTCTTGTTGACCACCAGGAAAACGGGGATGCCCGTTTTCCTGAGCTGCTCAGCAATCGCCCTGTCCTGTGCAGTCAGCCCTTCCCTGCCGTCGACCAGAAACAGGATCACATCCGCTTCGTCGATCGCCTGGAGGGTCTGCTTCGCCATCTCATGCACGATGCCTTCCTTGACGACAGGCTCGAAACCGCCCGTATCGACGACGAGAAAAGGTTTATCCCCTACCTTGCCGTGTCCATAATGCCTGTCCCGGGTAAGCCCGGGAAAATCCGCAACAATGGCATCCCTGCTCTTGGTGAGCCGGTTGAAGAGCGTGGATTTGCCGACATTGGGTCGGCCCACGATGACCAGTGTCGGTTTCATCGTTCAGGGCGTGGCCATCGCATAAAGATGTCCCTTTTGCGTTTGAACAAGGAACATGTCGTCGTTGAGGCGGACGGGGCCGTATCGAATCGGGCTGCCGTCGGTCTCGGCGCGCGCGACGAGATCGCCATCGCTGCGCTTCATGAAATGGACGTAGCCCTGGACATCCCCTACGACCACGTAGCTGCCTTGTATATAGGGAGCGCTCGGCTGCCGTCCCTCGAGCAACGTCTGCTTCCACAAGGTGGCGCCGGCCGTACTGTCCAGACTCAGGATATCACCCTGATCGCTCGTCACGAAGAAATTGCGCTTGTTGACAATCATGCCCGCATAGCTCGAAACATTGCGCGACCAGATCAGATCTCCCTTGCCGATATCGAAGCAGGCAAGCCTTCCCTGATAGGCTACAGCGCAAACCTGGAGTTCGTCGACGACAGGCAGGCTGGTAACATCCGCTATTCTTTCCAGTTCGGTTGTGCCATGCGCCTGGGCCACCGTGGAGTCCCAATTGACTGCACCGGTCTTCACGTCGATCGAGACCAGTTTCCCGCCGGCAAAGCCCGCATAAACCGTTTCATCGGATACCGCGACCCCGGCATAACTGCGGACCGAGAGCGCGGGATTGGCGTACTGGTAGACCCAAAGCTGCCTGCCATCCTTTTCGTCGAGCCCGAATATCCTGCCGTCCCCGACCCGGACGATGACGACCCCGTCCGCAGCCTGGGGGACACTCAGCAGTTCGCCCAGGATCGCATGGCTCCAGAGCAGTTTTCCTGACTCGTCGTAAGCCAGCACCTCGCCGTCCTGAGCGCACACGACAAGCATGCCATCGCCCACGCCTACGCCTGCGGAAAGCTTGCGCCCCGTGTCGATCTTCCAGGTCACCCTGCCCTTCAGGCTCTCGATCCGCATGATCTCGCCGTCATGGGATGCCGCGAATACCGCGCCATGATCGACGGCCGGGACGAAAACATCATCCTTCGATGCGCCCACGTCATCTTGCCAAAGCACGAGCGGCTTGAAGGTCTGATGGATATCCGGCAATTTGGGTATATCATCTTTCTTCCCGAAAAGATTGCCTATCGTCGAACAGCCCGCAAGCGAAGCGAGCGCCAGGAATACGGCCAGCCTTCTCATTTCGCACCTCCTGCCGCATCAAGCTTGATGCTGACCACGTTCCGATAAGCGCTTCCGTTCTGGATCTTGTTGAGCGCGACCAGATAAGCACTTCTCGCCTGATCGCGCTTGCCTTGTTCCGCGAAAATGTCACCCTTGAGATCCGAATAAAGTCCGTCGAATGCTTCGCTATGCTGCCCGTCGAGCGTTCCGATCGCATCCCCATACTGCTTCTCGTCGAAAAAGACGCGCGCCAGCCTGAGTCTTGCAATATCCCTGATGCCGGACTCCTTGCTGTGATCCAGAACCCACTGAAGCTGCAGCCTGGCATCGTTCATATCCCCTGCCTCGAAATCCCGCTGCGCGACGATCAATGCCGCCCTTCCCGCATAGGGTGTGCCAGGATAGGTTTCCACGATGCTGGACGCTGCGAGCCTGACCTTCTTGATATCCTCACCCTTTCCCATTTTCAGGAGGCCGTCATACAGCGTGGAGGCCTTTTCGGCCTGACGCAGTGCGTAATGGCGGTAGCCGAGAAATGAAGTGATGCCGATGAGCACGGCAAAAATACCGAATACCACCCCTTTCCCATGCCTTACCAGCCAAGCCTTGATGATCTCCAATTGCTGCTGTTCGTCCAGATCGTACATAGTTCTTCCTCAAATTGAATGTGAGTGCAGCCAGGCCACTGCCTGCGCAAGACCCATCCTTTGTTGCCCCGCCTCGACGCGCAAAGGTTTCAGGGTGACTTCCCCTGCCCCCGCCTCGTCGTCTCCGATGATCACGGCAACAGTCGCGCCGCTCGCATCGGCTTTCTTCATTTGCGATTTGAAGCTGCCGCCGCCGCAATGAAGGATGACCGAAAAATCGTTGTCTCGCAAAAATTCCGAAGCGATCATCGCGAACTTGGACGCCGCTTCCCCCTGGTGCACGAGATAGACGTCGCGGGCTTCTGGTGCTCTCCCCTGGTTCTCTTCCTGAACGAGGGCAAGGATGCGCTCGATCCCGATTGCAAATCCGCAAGCAGGCGAAGGCTTTCCGCCGATCTGCCCGACGAGCCCGTCGTACCGCCCGCCTGCGCAAACCGTCCCTTGAGCGCCGAGCTTGTCGGTGACCCATTCGAAAACCGTGCGGTTGTAGTAATCCAGCCCCCGCACCAGCCTTGGATTGATCTCGAAATGGACACCGAGCCCTTCCAGTGTTTTTTTGAGTTCGGCGAAATGAGCTGCAGAATCATCGTCCAGATCGTCTATAAGTTTGGGCGCAGCCTCCACGATTTCGCGCATCGCAGGGTTCTTGCTGTCCAGTATCCTGAGCGGATTGCTGTGGAGCCGCCTTTTCGCATCCTCGTCTAGCAGATCAAGATTCTCCTCGAAATGCCTGATCAGCTTCCCTTTGTGCCTTGCGCGCGATGCCGAGTCTCCGAGCGAATTGATCTCTAGCGTCAAGCCCGACAAACCCAGTTTTTTCCAGAGCCTCGCCGCCATGACGATCTGTTCCGCGTCGATATCGGGCCCCTCGAAGCCGAGCGCCTCGACGCCCACCTGATGGAACTGCCTGTAGCGTCCCTTCTGGGGACGCTCGTGACGGAACATCGGCCCCATGTAGGACAGGCGCAAGGCACCGGCATAAAGCAGATTATGCTGCAGCACCGCACGCACACAGGATGCCGTGCCCTCTGGCCGCAGGGTCAGGCTCTCTCCGTTCAGCAGATCCTCGAACGTGTACATTTCCTTCTCGACGATGTCCGTCACTTCCCCGATCGAACGCCTGAAAAGGGCTGTCTGCTCGACGATGGGAAGCCTGATCGATTGATAGCCGTAAGCTTTCAGCCAGTCTTTTACCGTCTCTTCGAAAAACTCCCA
>JAJZPK010000087.1 GCA_021811205.1 Pseudomonadota bacterium | reverse complement strand
CGTGATCTCAGCTTTGCACACGGATGGCGATCTGTACCACAGGCTCGCTGCCATGGGCTTCCGCATCGGCAAGCGGGTCGAGATCCTCAGGCTTGGCCGGTTCTCTGGTCCGCTTCATTTGCGCATTGGAACCACGGATCTCATGCTGAGGCGCAATGATGCGAGCAGGATCGACGTGATCCTGGAATGAAACGCATCGCCATTCTGGGGATGCCCAATACGGGCAAGTCCACCTTCTTCAACCGGATCACCGGCGCGTCTTCAAGAACCGGCAACTGGCCGGGCGTGACCGTCGATCTGCTCGGGGCGAAGGTGCTGATCGGGTCAAGCATGATAGAAATCGTGGATCTTCCAGGCATTTACGATCTTCACGGCTTTTCGGAAGATGAGCAGGTGGTGCGCCATTTTCTGGAGCACAACAGCGTCGATGCCCTGCTGATCATTCTCAATGCTTCCCAGATCGAGCGGCAGCTTTCCCTGGTACTTCAGATCAAGCAACTCGGGTTTCCCGCCGTCCTGCTCCTCAACATGGCAGACGAAGCCAAGAAATTCGGAATCACCGTCAACGCCGAAAAAATGGCCGACATGCTCGATCTTCCCGTTCAGCTCATGAGCGCAAAGTACGGCAACGGTTACAAGGAAGTTCGCGGCCTGCTCGAAAAAATGCTGAACGAAAGCAGCCCATTGAGGCTCGAGGATCTGCAGACAAAGCTCTCCCAGGACGACAGGCTGGAATCCGAAATGGAGCGTGTACTGAAAAGCACGGTACAGGTACCCATTCAGCTCCCGAATAATCTTACCACTCGCCTGGACAGGCTTCTCCTCCATCCCTGGCTTGGGCTGCCGCTCTTTTTCTTCGTGATGTACCTCACCTTCCAGGCGATATTCCTGTTCGGCAAGCCGCTCCAGGATGGCGTCGCATGGCTGCTTGACGCTTTCAGGCACGCAGCCCTTGAGCCGATGCTTTCCCCTCTGCCTGAATTTGCCAGGGGCTTGTTGCTGGACGGCATCTACAATGGCGTGGGAACGGTAGCCACGTTCGTGCCCATCATCATTCTGTTCTTCCTCTTCATGGCCATCATAGAGGATACCGGCTATCTTTCCAGGGCTGCATTCTTGATGGATGCGCTGATGTCGCGGCTTGGGCTGGATGGGCGCAGCTTCGTCATGCTGCTGATGGGCTTCGGCTGCAACGTTCCTGCGCTGATGGGCACACGCGTGATGCGCACCAGGAGCCTGCGATTTCTGACCATGCTGGTCATCCCGTTCTCGCTCTGCTCGGCAAGGCTGCAGGTATTCATTTTCATCACCGCAGCCATCTTTTCCCAAAAAGCGGCGCCGCTTGTCCTGTTCAGCCTTTACCTCTTCAGCTTCGCCACCTCACTCCTGACTGCGATCCTGTTCAAGCGGCAATACAAAAACACGGAGCCTTTCATTCTGGAGGTCCCGCCCTACCGCTTTCCGACATTGAGGCAGATGCTGCTGAGAGGATGGCATGAAGTCAGGCATTTCCTGAACCGGGCGAGCAAATTCATCGTGGCCGGCGTCGTACTTGTCTGGCTGCTCACCCATTTCCCCATAGGCGTTCCCCCGGCCAGTTCCCATACCCTGGCCGGCATGATCGGCAAGCTCTTCTCCCCGCTGCTCGACCCGATCGGCATCAATCAGCAGCTTGCGGTTGCCCTCATTTTCGGTTTCGTCGCCAAGGAAATCGTGATCGGATCGCTTGCCGTAATTTACGGCATCGGGGGAAACGGATTGATGGCGCTCATGGCGCATCAGCTCGACTGGGTTCAGGCCTACAGCTTCATGCTATTCACCCTGATCTATACGCCATGCCTTTCCACGATCGCGACATTGAAGAGCGAATCGAAAAGCTCTGGCTTCATGGCGCTTTCGCTGGCCTGGTCTCTCGGTCTTGCCTGGCTGGTCAGCTTCGTTTTCTACCAAGGTGCCCGCGCCCTGGGTTACTAGGGCGCATCTAGCTTACCTGTGGAATGCCGCCACGCCGGCAATACTGCCCGGGCTCGTTCCGCCGATACGCTGCAGCGCGTACATGATTCCCGCACCAGTACCGCCAGCACCAGTAAAGCCGCCAGCGATCTGCCCGGCAGCGGATGCGCCGCATGTGCCGCTGCAGGTCACGGTCAGATTGCCTGGCGTGCCTGCGGGGATGGCAGAGTTTGCGCTGAATGCCGCCTTCTGAACAATGGGCACGCCAGTCGCGGAAGCAACCATGTTGGAGCCGTTGACGGTCACGTTCACCCCGACATTGACGGTCTGCGCTGTAAAATCGGCGGTCAGCGTTGCCGAATTCAGCGTGCCGGTCAGGCCTGCGTTGTCGGTGGGATGCGTGCCTCCCGCCCAGGTATAGGCAAAGGTCCCGGAAGTCGGCAGCGTGACAGGCGAAGTTTCAAGTGGACCGCTGATCCAGTGCAGGCTGCTTACCAGGGTGACCGGGGTGACGACACCCGTCACCCTGTCGGTCACATTGATCGTACCGCCCTGCCAACGTCCCCAGGTGATGCCGGTCGCAGCATCGCTGCCCGTATCGGTTGCCGTGCTGGTTCCGATGGCCAGCGTGAGCGGATTGCTGCTGCCATTGACCGGATTGATATCGAAACCTGTAAGACTGCCTCCCGCGGAAGCAATCCTGCTTTGCGCATCGAATCCCGCCCCGATTCCGCCTGAGCTGTTCGTCGATATGACAGAGCTGCTGATGGCATCTGTCGCCGACCCGCCGATGAACTGATAGGGTGCTGCCGTGTTGCTCACGGACGGCGCGACGAAAGCCGCAACGCCGTTCACGTTCTCGGTCCCCGCCGTCGGCGTCGTCACTGTACTGCTCAAGCTGTAATTCAGAATCGCGCCCGTAATGCCTGTTCCCGTCAATTGCCCGGCAAGGTTTCCTTTCGCGTTGGTGCCGTCAACTGTAATATTCACATTCCCGGGCGTATTGGCCATGGGCACCGCACCACTGCCGTAAGCATAGAACATGGTGTTGCCCAAGCCGTTGGTCCCGGTCAAGGGCGCTTCGTTGCCTGTCGGCGTGGTCACGCTCCAGGTATGGCCATTGTCCGTGAGCCCGAGCGCGATTCCCACGGTCTGCTTGTCGAAATTGACGGTCAATGATCCTGAATTCAGCGTGCCCGCAATGCCCGACTGGTTGGTCGGCGCCGTTCCCCCATCGAGCGTGAAATTCAAAGTGCCGGTAAGCACCTGAGCAAGATAAACCGGGCCGACTTCCGGGCCCGTGATCCAGTGATACTGCCCAGGCGCGGTCGTCCAGTTCACGGTACTGGTATTGCTGTATGTCCCTGCATCCCATGTGCCGTAGTAAATCCCCGTATTGGCCACGTCACTCGAAGCATTCCCGGCGCACGTCGTGCAGGAAACGCTCGTCGAATAGGATGCAGTCACCCCTGAAACCGTTATGGATGGCATGGAATACGCAGTCAGGACATTTCCGGTATTTGCCGTCACGGAGCTTGCAAGCAGCAAACCGCCGCCATAATCGGCGACCCAGTATTGCCCGGTAGGCGCCGCCGTGGCGTTGCTCACTGTGGGATTGC
Organism: Pseudomonadota bacterium; assembly: GCA_021811205.1. Next base: position 6,041 of record JAJZPK010000087.1, on the reverse strand, counting down.
CGGACACATCCCGGGTGAATGCGGCATTGCCTTCGATGTAGACTTTGCTATTGTCGTACAGATTGTAGGAAAGAATCGCCCCCACATAATTTTGCCCGGTAAAAGCGCCGTTCAGGTTGCCGCCGCAGGTCGAACAGGCAGCGCCATTCAAATTGACGTACATGGCATTCGTCGTGCTGCCTGAATATGCGCTGAACTTGCCACTCGAAATCGGCATTCCGTTGGTGCTCGCACTCCAGTTGTTCGATCCCATGGTCAGCGCAAAATTCGCGGTTACTGTCTGGTTGGTGAAGTCGGCCGAAAGGCTCGCGCTGGTGAGTGTTCCCTTGGTCCCGGAATTCGTATCGACCGGTGCATTGCTGCCATCGAGCGCATAATTGAACTTTCCCGTCAGCGGCCCGGTATTGCTGCCGACAACGATCGCTGAATCGAGATAGCCCTGCGGACCGTACATCCAGGATGCAGGCGCACCCAATTGCGCACCGAGCGGCACGTTGAAAACGGATTGCGCACCCGTGGAAACCGTCCAACGTCCGAATTGTATGCCGGTCGTCGCATAGGAATTCGCATTACCAGTCACGGGAGAGGATGCACCGAGTATGCTGAGGGTCAGATTGCCGCTGCATCCGTAGCATGAATAGGTATTGTCCACGATCGAAGTCGGTGAGCCGCTCGTGGAAGTGATGGCCGATGCAGGCACGATCCCCAGACTGTTGTAGAAACCGGTCGAGAAACTCGAATAATAGGTCGGATCGGCAAATGCGTAGCCGATCTGGTTGGCATTGTACGCCGCCAGTGCTGCAACCGTCGGCGCGGTTGATGCGGTGTACGCGACCAACCCCTGCACCATGTCGGAAGCAGCACCTGTCGAAGTCGGCCAGATGGAATAGGCGAGCCCTGCGCTGGAAGCCGTACTCCCGGCGAAACTGCCTCCCAGCCCGACGCTGTAACCCGTCGATCCGGCAGCGCAGGTTCCTGTCGTGCAGCTCACGACCTGGGTGCCGCCTGTAAACCCAGCCGGGTTGATTGAAGTCGCGGTCTCGATCGGCATCGCCGTACCTGTAGCCGCATAGGTGCCCGCCATCGCCCCGGAAGGCATGGTGAGGTTCACCGACGCGCCGACTGTCTGGTTGGTGAAGTTGGCAGTGAGCGTCGCGCCACTCAATGTGCCGAGCACCCCTGCAGCATCGAAAGGCGTGGTATTGCGTGCAAGCGAATAGGTCACGGTGCCGGTGAGCGATTGCACGTAGTTCGCTGGCGGCGCAAGCAGCACCGCCCAGAGACTGTCTGCAGGATTGTAGGTGGTAACGGCATTGGTGCTGGTGCTGGTGCTGGTGCTGGTGCTGGTGCTGGTGCTGGTGCTGGTGCTGGTGCTGGTGCTGGTGTCGGTTACGGTCACAGTCGCATTGGCCCAGCGCCCGCCATAGATGCTGTTGTCGGCAAGCTTGAACGTATCTGCAGCCGTGCCCCCTGACCATTTGATATCCGCGCTCGAAATCGGCGAAGTTACCGCAGTGGCGGTGGAAGGATCGGTCACCTGGAAGCTCATGCTGCGCGCTTCGTTCAGGTTTCCGTTGCCATCAAGCACGAATGAAGTGTTGGGTGTCGCGGGATTGTTCGGCGCCTCGCCGAGATTGTAGCCCCCTGTTGCCGCAACCGGCATCATGAAATGCCCGATGAAATTGCCTGATACGGCGGGATTGTTGTAGGCCGCGATCGGCGCATTGCTGGATATGGTCGCGGTACTGCTGCTGATCGAGGCAATCTGGGTCGAAACATTCGAGATCGTGGTGGACGCTGCGCTTGCCGCAGATGATGCGGCAGTGGCGGAGCTGTTGGCGGAGATTGCCGCCGTTACAATACCCAGCGCAGCCTGTGCTGTTGCCAGCGCAGCCTGCGCATCGACCAGGTCCCCCGCTTGCTCCAGTGCAGATGCCTGGGATGCGGCAGTACTCGCCGCCGTCACAGCCCCCTGCATGGTCGTCGGCGACGTCACAAGCCCCACTCCTGCAGTAGTCAATATTGTCATGGCGGACGCATGGTTGCCGATCGTCGCCTGGTTGGTTGAAATCGACGTCAGCGAGGTGCCGATATTCGAAATCTGGGTAGTGGCTGCATTCAAGTAGGTGTTCGCAGAATTCAGGCTGGCATTGGCAGTGGTGAGCGCGGAATTCAAGGCTGTGAGGGCAGACTGGATGGCAGTATTGGCTGTCTGGATGGCGGTATTGGCCGTCACCGCCTGGTTGTCTGCGAAACTACCGTTGGCAGTGTAGATGGACTGCGCGGAAGCGGCACTTGAAATTGCATTGTTTGCAGTCGTCTGCGCACTGGTTATGCTGGAAATCGAACTGCTCGCCGAAGCAATCGCCGTGCTGATCGAAGACGTCGACAGCGCAAGGGAGAAATTGGTCGTGCCAGCTGCCGAAGCGGCTGCAGCGGCCGCGGTCTGCGCCAGATTCCCATAGATGCTCTGTTGGATTGTCGTCGTCTGTCCCGTCGAACTGGTGACGGTCTGCTGGGTCGTATTCAGGGTTGTTCCGCCTGAGCCTTGTAGCGTGACAACCTGCTGCGGAGTCGAAGAGGTTGACGGAGTCGTCGTGTTCGTCGTGGTCGTCGTGGTCGTCGGTGTTGTCGACGATCCTACGGTCGATGTGCCGCCATTATCCTGGTTCACGGGTTGGGATGATCCGGTATCAGACGAAGTGATGTTTGCGCCGGATTCCGAGCCTGATCCGCTTGATGTTCCCCCTGTACCGCCGGAAGCAGACGTCCCATTGCCGGACGATTCGTTCGAAGCGGAAGAAGCGCTTCCGCCGGATGAACCGTTCGAACTCGCTTCCGAAGAACCGCTGCTCGAACTCGATTGGGAAGATGAACCATTCGAACTTCCATTCTGCCCGGACTGCGATGAACCGCCGGACGACTTGCCCTGCGTATTCGACGAGCTTTGCGAACTTCCACCGGAAGAGCCCTTTCTGCTGCCGCCCGTATTGGTGGTTGAACTGTGGGTATCGGTCGAAGGCAGCGCCCCCTTGAAGGAGTTGATCGAACCCGTCGCGTTCACCGATACCGCAGCACCCGGCGTGGTGAGCGGCTGCGAAACATTGCTAAAATTATTGGTAACGTTCACCGCCCCGCTATGGAGCAGCACGATGGTCTGCGCGGGGCCATCGGCCAGTACCGCGCTTGAATAGAGTGCCGCGAGCAGCAGGCTAATTCTTTTCATGGTTCACTCCCTTGCCGGTAGGCGTCGCAGGCACATAGACCGCTTCGTAGTCCGTTCCGCGTATGCCTATGGTCGCTGTCGGCGTCTTGGCGATGTCGTTCTGCGGATTGTTCTTGCCTATCATGCCGGTGATTGCCCTGAATCCGCCCTTGACCAGGGAAACGGCACTGTTGTCGCTCTTTTTGCCATGGAATGAATAGCTGTCCACCCTGAGCTCGGATTGCGGCCTGACCGCAAGGAAACCGCCGTCGACCATCTTGAGCTGAGCGGTGGAAGCCTGACCGGTGGAGATGGTATCCCCCACGTCCACTTCACCGCCTCTCGTTGCAGCGTGAGACTGTCCCGTCTTGTTGATCACATTTACGCTTCCCGAAATGAACAGGAAATGTCCGGCTGCGGCCTGCAGCATTCCGGAATAACTGCTCAGAAGCAAAACCATCAATAGCTTGCGCATGTTTCTCTCCTTACTGGAAATCGCGCCGCAGGGTCACCGACACGTCCGTCATGTCGAACTGGTAGATGGGGATGTTCGACAGATTGCGCATCTTCTTGACCTGCGGCTTCAGACTCCAATACTTGTCGTAATGCCAGATCATCCCTATGGCCATGTCGTAGGCATTATCCCTGCGATTGGTCAGGAATGCTGCATTCTGCTTGGCATAGCTGCCCACCATCCCGCCCAGGCTTGCAAACAGATCGAACTTCGGCGTGGCCGAATACTGGCCGCCCACCCTGATCCCCTTGAGCGTGCTGTTCCCGTCCGCCCTGCCGTTCACGGCCTGCTGGTTTCCGGTGAACAGGCTGGAAAAGATCAGCCCTTTCCCGCCAGCAACCGCGTGCATCCAGGCGAGGCTCACGATGTTCTGGTTGAAATCGTTGATATTCAAACCGACCTGCGGAAAACGGTAGGTCGTGTACTGCCCGCCGATATTGAGCATATTGTTCTTGTCCAGAACATGCCGCCATTCAACATTAGCGCCGCTCGTATTCATGAATCGCGCGCTTCCCATGTCGTACTGCTCGCCGATGAAACCAGCCCTGACGACATTCTTTCCTTCTCCGAACCCCATGCCTGCGCGCTCGTCGATGATGTTCATGTTGAAAGCAGACTGGGAAAAATACGATCGCTCTTGAAGGTCTGCCCCGGCATAGGCTGAATACGTATGGTCGAAATGGTGATCCAGATCGATGCCTGCATTGACCCCCAGATAGCCGTCGCCTGTCTGGAGGTTCGTTGGGTTCAGCGTGAAAAGCAGATTGTTGAAAGCGGGCACTGCAATCTGCGCCTGAGACAATGCATTGTTGATGTTGTCGTCGTGTCCCCATGCCCCTTCGACATAGCCAGAAAGCTTGGTGCTCACCCCTGTTTCCCGCTCTTCTATGGCAGCAAGATACTTCTTGATGGTCGCCTTGGCAAAGGGAGGCGGATTCAATGCGAGAACGGTCTGAAATTCCTTCTTGGCGCGCGGAAGATCGCCCAGCTGATAGTAGGCCCGCGCCATGTCGAGCCTTGCTCCGGCATAGTTGGGATCCACTGCGAGCACGCGCTCGAAGACGAATGTCGCCTTGGCCGGATTGCCGCTGTCGAGCGCCGAGATGCCGAGCAGGTAGTCGTATTTGACCACCCCAGCCATCTCGAATTCAAAGGGTTCCAGCAGTTTATAGGCTTCAGCGGGCTTCCCTTCCCGCATCAATTCCGCAGCTTTCCCCAAATCGGGCGCGGCAGCGTGCGCTGCGCTCGCCCAGAAGATGGCGATGCACAAAGCCGCCGCCCGCAAACGAGACATAGCTATCCCCTTTATAATGAATTGATTGCGATCAAAAAATCGCAATTTGACGCAACGTTTCTTGATATAATTTGATCATAGTATAAAATATAATGTTACCGAAATGTAACATCACTTCGTTTTCATTTCGAAGACGCCGTCCCACTCGTCCCCTGGCGGTTTTTCCCTGAAAATCGCGATCCGATCGAGATAGACCCTGTAGAGCAGCCTGTCTTCCTCTTCTTGCAATACCTTGAGAATCGATTCGGCCTCGTCCCATTGCTGATTCCGGTAATGGCCGAGCGACTCTTCGAACTTCTCCACGGATGGCGACAATTCGCCCTTGTGCGGCACATAGATGGTGGCCGGCTCGATCTTGCCCTTGACCCGCACGCGATCGATTTCCTGGAACTTCACCCTTTTGACGGCATGCATCGTCGCATCCGAGACGAATATCCCGACGCCGTACTGCTTGGTCAGCCCTTCGAGACGAGAAGCGAGATTCACCGCATCGCCCATCACGGTATAGGCCTTTCTGAATTCGGAGCCCATGTTGCCCACGCTCATCAATCCGCTGTTCACGCCTATCCCTATTTTCAGTTTCGGCCAGCCCTTTTCCTTGAATTCGGCGTTGAGTTTTTCGAGCGCCTCCTGCATTTCGAGCGCTGCCGTCACGGCATGCTGTGCATGTTCCGGATCGTGAACGGGAGCGCCCCAGAAGGCCATGATCGCATCCCCGATATACTTGTCTATGGTGCCGTGGTTTTTGTGGATGATCGTCGTCATGGGCGTCAGATAGCTGTTGATCAATTTCGACAACTGGTCGGGATCCAGTCCCTCGGACATTTTCGTGAAATCCCTGATGTCGGAAAACAGAACCGTCATTTCCCTGCTTTCGCTCTTCATGTCGAACATCGTCGGATTCTTGCTCATTTCGTTCACCAGTTCGGGGGGAACGTATTGACCGAAAAGGCCCGACATCTGCCTTTTTGCGCGCGTCTCGAAAAAGAAGCCGTAGAGCATTTCGAATACGAAGATGGACAGGATCA
>JAJZPK010000086.1 GCA_021811205.1 Pseudomonadota bacterium | reverse complement strand
CTGCAACTGGTACAAGAGCCGCTTCGACGTCGATCTCGACGAAGAAAAGGAAGCCATCGTCACGATAGGCTCGAAGGAAGGCATCGCGCATCTTGCGCTCGCCACCCTCGCCCCGGGCGACATCGTCCTCGTTCCGAATCCAAGCTACCCGATCCACATCTACGGCCCGGTCATCGCAGGAGCGGACATCCGCCACATCCCGATGAAGCAGGGTATCGATTTCTTCGAAGAACTCGAGCGCGCAATCAGGGATTCGTATCCGAAGCCCAAGATGCTGATCCTGAATTTCCCGAGCAATCCGACCGCGCAATGCGTCGAGCTTTCCTTCTTCGAGCGGGTGATCAAGCTGGCGAAGGAACACGGCATCTTTGTGGTCCACGATCTCGCCTATGCAGACATCGTCTTCGACGGATACAGGGCGCCTTCCATCATGGAAGTGGAAGGCGCGAAGGACATCGCAGTCGAGTTCTTCACCATGAGCAAGAGCTACAACATGGCAGGGTGGCGTGTCGGATTCATGGTCGGCAATCCCGAACTCGTTTCAGCGCTCGCCAGGATGAAAAGCTATCACGACTACGGCACATTCACCCCCATCCAGGTCGCCTCCATCCTTGCTCTTGAAGGCCCGCAGGACTGCGTCGAGGAAATCAGGAAAATGTACCAGAAGCGCAGGGATGCACTGGTTTCCGGGCTGCATGCTGCGGGATGGCCTGTCGAAAACCCGAAGGCGAGCATGTACGTCTGGGCGAAGATCCCTGAAGCCTATCTTGCCATGGGCTCGCTCGAATTCTCGAAGAAGCTTCTCAAGGACGCGAAGGTTGCAGCATCTCCGGGAATCGGTTTCGGTGAGTACGGTGACGACCATGTGCGCTTCGCCCTGATCGAAAATGAGGCCCGTATCAAGCAGGCTGCCCGTGGTATAAAGGACATGTTCAGGAAGGACGGTTTGGTATGAGGCGCGAGCGACTCGTTTCGGTGCAGACTAACATTTGCGAAGCCAATGTTATGTCGGAGCCAAAACCATCCATAATTCCCCAGGCAACCAGGGGCATCAGAGACATGTTCAGGAAAGATGGGGTTTAATATGCAGCCAGTTCTCAAGTCATCCAAGCTTTACAACGTCTGCTACGACATCAGGGGACCCGTGATGGCGCATGCGAAGCAGATGGAAGAAGAAGGGCACAGGATCATCAAGCTCAACATCGGCAATCCTGCCCCTTTCGGATTCGACGTGCCCGAGGAAATCAGACAGGACGTGATCAGGAACCTGCCCGAGGCATCCGGCTATTCCGATTCGAACGGCCTCTTTTCCGCGCGCAAGGCGATCATGCAGTACACCCAGGAAAAGAACATCAGGAACGTCCAGATCGAGGACATCTACATCGGGAACGGCGTATCAGAGCTGATCGTGATGGCGATGCAGGGGCTCCTGAACAACGGCGACGAAGTGCTGATTCCCTCCCCCGACTATCCGCTCTGGACGGCTGCCGTGACTCTCGCGGGCGGCGTCCCTGTGCACTATATCTGCGACGAGCAATCCGACTGGCTGCCCGATTGCGACGACATCCGGGGAAAGATCACGCCGAATACGCGCGCCATCGTGATCATCAATCCGAACAATCCGACCGGTGCCCTCTATCCGAAAGAAATCCTGGAGGAAATCGTCGAGATCGCAAGGGTAAACCAGCTCATCGTCTATGCCGACGAAATCTACGACAAGGTGCTCTACGACGGAAATTCCCATACCTCGATCGCATCGATCGCAGACGATATCCTCTGCATCACCTTCAACGGCCTGTCCAAGAATTACAGAGCTGCAGGCTACCGGGCAGGATGGATAGTGGTGTCAGGGGAAAAGCATCATGCACGGGATTATATCGAAGGGCTCACCATGCTCGCCTCGATGAGGCTTTGCGCGAACGTCCCAGCACAATTCGGCATACAGACTGCGCTCGGCGGATACCAGAGCATCAACGACCTCGTCGCACCTTCAGGACGCCTGTGCAGGCAGCGTGATGTTGCATGGGAACTGCTCACGCAGATTCCCGGGGTGAGCTGCGCAAAACCCAAGGCTGCGATGTATCTTTTCCCGAAGCTCGACCCTAAAATGTATCCCATTGCGGACGACCAGCAGTTCGTTCTCGAGCTCCTCCAGAAGGAAAAGGTCCTGGTCGTGCAGGGAACAGGCTTCAACTGGATCGAACCCGACCATTTCAGGGTCGTGTTTCTGCCCAACGTGGACGACTTGACCGAAGCAATCGAGCGCATCGCGCGCTTTCTCGATCATTACCGCAGGCGCCACATCGCCTGAACAAACTTTAGCGAAAAAGTCAAAAACATGAAAGCAATCAACGTAGGTCTTTTGGGAATCGGCACCGTGGGTTCCGGTACATTCAAGGTCCTGTCCAGGAACGCCGAAGAAATATCGAGACGTGCCGGGCGCGAAATCAGGATAGGCATGATCGCGGACAAGGATCTCGAAAGGGCGAGGCAGATCGCAGGAAATTCAGTTTCCGTCACGGATGACGCATTCGAGGTCGTTTCAAACCCCGAGATCGACATCGTGGTCGAGCTGATCGGCGGCACGAAGATCGCGAGGGATCTCGTGCTGAAAGCGATCGAAAACGGAAAGCATGTGGTTACGGCAAACAAGGCCCTGCTCGCTCTCTACGGCAACGATATCTTCGAGGCAGCGCAGAAGAAGGGCGTGATCGTCGCATTCGAGGCAGCCGTTGCAGGCGGCATTCCGATCATCAAGGCATTGCGGGAAGGGCTGACCGCGAACCGGATAGAATGGATCGCAGGCATCATCAACGGCACCAGCAACTACATCCTTTCCGAGATGCGCGACAAGGGCGCAAGTTTCGAAGAAGCATTGAAAGACGCGCAGGCGCTCGGCTATGCGGAGGCGGACCCCACTTTCGACATCGAGGGAATCGATGCGGCGCACAAGCTCACCATCATGGCATCCATCGCTTTCGGCATCCCGACCCAGTTCTCGAAGGCCTACACGGAAGGCATTTCGAAATTGACGGGCGAGGACATCCGCTATGCGGAAGAACTCGGCTACAGGATCAAGCTGCTCGGCATCACCAAGAAAACTGAAAAAGGCATCGAGCTCAGGGTCCATCCGACATTGATTCCGGCAAAACGACTGATCGCCAACGTGGACGGCGTGATGAACGCGATCCTCGTTAAGGGGGATGCAGTGGGAGCGACCATGTATTACGGGGCAGGGGCGGGGTCTGAGCCGACCGCATCCGCCGTGGTCGCAGACCTCGTCGACGTGACGAGAATGCACACGGCCGACCCGGAGCATCGCGTTCCCCATCTCGCCTTCCAGCCGGACAGGATGTCCGACGTCGAAATCCTGCCGATGAGCGAAGTGGAAACGGCCTATTATTTAAGGATGCGGGCGTATGACAAGCCCGGCGTGCTCGCGGAGGTGACCCGGATACTCGCCGATCTCGGCATTTCCATCGATGCCATGGTGCAGAAGGAACCGATTGAAGGCGAGGAACAGGTCGACATCATCATGCTTACCCACAGGACGCTGGAGAAGCACATCGATGCGGCGATCTCGAAAATCGAGGCGCTTTCCTCGATTTCCGGCGCCGTCAGGAAAATACGTCTCGAAGAACTCAACAGGAACTGAAATGGCACATTACACAGGACTCATCGAACGCTACAGGGACAGGCTCCCCGTCAGCCCATCCACTCCCATCGTTTCGCTCGGCGAAGGCAACACCCCGCTTATCGAGCTCAAAAATCTGCCCAGGCTGATCAAGAAGGATGTCAGGATCCTGGTGAAATTCGAGGGACTGAATCCGACCGGCTCCTTCAAGGACAGGGGCATGACCATGGCCGTGACCAAGGCGGTCGAAGCCGGGTCGAAGGCAATCATCTGCGCTTCAACGGGCAATACTTCGGCCGCCGCCGCAGCCTATGCGTCTCGCGCCGGAATCACTTCCTTCGTGCTGATTCCTGAAGGCAAGATCGCGCTCGGCAAGCTTTCCCAGGCGATGATGCACGGCTCGGTGGTGATCCAGATCAACGGCAATTTCGACGACGGCATGAGGCTGGTTCGCGAAGTCGCCGAAAGCGCGCCGGTGACCATCGTCAATTCCGTGAATCCCTTCAGGCTGCAGGGCCAGAAGACCGCGAGCTTCGAGATCATCGAGGAGCTCGGGGATGCCCCCGACTATCATGCCCTGCCCGTGGGCAATGCTGGAAACATCACGGCGCACTGGATAGGCTACAGTGAATCGGTGTGCACGGATACCCATTCCTGCGTGCATTGCGGCGGGAAATGCCCCTACCACAAGGCGAAAGCCGCGACGAAAAGGCCGAAGATGCTGGGCTACCAGGCAGCAGGCTCAGCCCCCTTCACGAGGCTCGCCTTCGTCGACGATCCCGAGACTGTCGCCACCGCAATCAGGATAGGCCATCCGGTTTCCTGGAAGCAGGCATGGACAGTGAAGGAAGAATCCGGCGGCTGGTTCGACGAATGCACCGACTCGGAAATATTGAGAGTTCAGAAGCTTCTGGCTCAGAACGAAGGGGTCTTCTGCGAGCCGGCCTCCGCCACTTCCCTTGCAGGCGTATTGATGGACCTTGAGCGCGGCAAGATAGCCGAAGGCTCGACCATCGTCTGCACCTTGACCGGCCACGGGCTCAAGGACCCGGACACGGCGATCGCTCAGAGCACGAAGCCGGTCACGGTTGAAGCGACGAGAAGCTCGATCGAGAAGATCATCCTGGAAAACCTGGCGAAATAGTCAGGCCAGCATGGAGATTTCGAGGCGCATCGAAAGATCGACCGCCTCGACGTCCTTGGTGAGTGAACCGACGGAAATCCTGTCGACCCCCGTTTCGGCGATGCTCCTCACGGTTTCCAGGTTCACCCCGCCGGACGCTTCGAGAACGGCGCGTCCTGCCGTATAATCGACGGCCCTCTTCAATCCTTCGAGATCGAAATTGTCGAGCAGGATCAGCTGGGCCCCTGCATCCAGCGCCTGCCTCAGCTCTTCCATGCTTTCCACCTCGATCTGCACGGGAAGCGAAGAGCTTGATGCGGATTTCAGCGCACCATTGACGCCGCCGCAGGCCAGAATGTGGTTCTCCTTGATGAGGATCGCATCATAAAGCCCCATCCTCTGGTTCTGCCCGCCCCCCATCCTCACCGCGTATTTCTGCGCGACCCTCAGCCCGGGAAGGGTTTTCCGGGTGTCCATGACGACAGCCTTGGTTCCCGCCACCATACGGACATACTGGCGGGTTTTCGTCGATATGCCCGAGAGCAGCTGAAGGAAATTGAGCGCGCTGCGCTCCGCGGTGAGCAAGGCTCGCGCATTGCCTTTCAGCGTGCAGAGCACATCGTCAGGACCGATGGATGCACCTTCAGGGAAATGCCAGGTGATTTCTGCGGCGGGATCGAGGCGCCTGAAGCAGGCTTCGAACCAGGGGATGCCGCACAGCACGGCATCGACCCTGGAAATCACGACAGCGGCGGCGATTGCATCGATGGGAACCAGATCCGCAGTGACGTCGCCTGAACCGATGTCTTCGAGAAGCGCGGCCTCGACGTCCTTTTCGACCGTATCAAAAAGACTCATATGGGGCTTAAAAGCCTCATTTTACCTTATCGTTCCCGCCTTTTGCCGCTTCGATGTCCATTTTGCAGAAATATTCGGCCTCCAGCCAGAGCACGTTGATGATGCCGAAAGCCATCGCGAGTCCTACGCCGAGTATCCAGGAAAAATACCACATGTTCGATCCTTTCAGTAAACGCTGTGATCGTTGGCTCTGATCGTATCCACCGTGATCTTCCCTCTCAGGACCCGATAGACCCAGGAAGTGTACAGAAGAATGATGGGCAGGAAGATGACGACCACCCAGAACATGATCTGGAGCGTGCCGTGGCTGGACACGGCATCCCAAACAGTGAGACTGCTCCTGGGATCAGCGCTTGACGGCATGATGAACGGGAACATTGCGATGCCCGCCGTCAGGATCACCCCTGCCAGGGAGAGCGAGCTCGTGACGAAAGCCAGAATCCGCTTTCCCGCGGAAGACAGGACGATATTCAGTGCAGCGCCGAGAAAGCCCAGAGCCGGCGCAATCCACAGGATAGGATAGGCATCATAGTTGGCAAGCCATGCCCCGGCCGATTTTTCGACCACCTTGTCCAGCGGAGTCGAGACGACGTTTGAGGAGAGCATGGAGACGATCTTGTAGCCTTCGATTCCCTTGTAGACCCAGATTCCCGCAGCCGCGAAGGCGATGATGAGGACAATCGCGGCATATCTGGAAGCTGCCACCGCGCGCTTCTCGATCTCGCCCACCGTCCTGATGCCGAGATAGGTTGCGCCGTGCATGAGCAGCATGGAAAGGCTCACGACGCCGCTGAGAATGGCGAAAGGATTGAGCAGCCCGAAAAAGCTTCCCGTGTAAAACACGCGCATATCCTCATCGAAATGGAAGGGCACGCCCTGCAGCAGATTGCCGAAGGCGACGCCGAAAATCAGGCTGGGAACAAATCCGCCGGCGAAAAGCCCCCAATCCCATGCCGAGCGCCATCTCGGATCATCTACCTTGCTCCGGTAGTCGAACCCCACCGGCCTGAAGAAGAGCGCAAACAGGGTGAGGATGAGGGCAATGTAGAATCCAGAAAAGGCCGTCGCATAGACGAGCGGCCAGGCGGCAAAAATGGCGCCGCCCGCGGTAATGAGCCAGACCTGGTTGCCGTCCCAGGTCGCGCCGATCGAATTGATGACCACACGCCTTTCCTCGTCATTCCTGCCGATGAAGGGAAGGAGCGCGCCCACTCCCAGATCGAAACCGTCCATGATCGCAAAACCGATCAGGAGCACGCCGACGAACAGCCACCAGATCACTTTGAGCGTTGCATAGTCGAAAATCATGATGGTCTCCTCAAGCTTTGCCGTAGCGGCCGTTATGCAGACTCTGCGGGCCCAGTCTGGCGTATTTGAACATCAGGTAGAGTTCCGCGATGAGCAGCAGGCTGTAGAAGCCGACGAACCCGGACAGGCTGAAGTAAAGGCTGGAAGGCGACAGGCTGGACGTGCTCAGCTGGGTAGGCAATATGCCGCTGATGGTCCACGGCTGCCTGCCGTATTCCGCGACGAACCAGCCCACCTCCGCCGCGATCCATGGAAGCGGAATGCTGTAGAGCGCGAGTTTCAGGAGCGTCTTGTTTTGCGCAATGGTGCGCTTGGCTACGCAATAGAAAGACAATGAAAACAGCACAAGAAGCCAGAATCCGAGCAGCACCATGATCCTGAACGCCCAGAAGAGCGGTGCGATTCTCGGGATGGTGTCGTCTGCCGCTTTCCTGATCATTTCAGGCGTTGCATCGACCACGTTCGGCGTGTATTTCTTGAGGAGAAGCCCGTAGCCGAGATCTTCCTTGTATTTTTCGAACTCGGCCATCGTCTCCGCGCTCTTGTCGCCCGATCTCAATTTTTCGAATGCTGCATAGGCCTTCATGCCGTCCGCAATCTTTTCCGCATTCTGTTCCTTGAGCTCGGCGATGCCCGTGATCTTTTCGTCCGTCGATCGGGTCGCAATGAGCCCGAGAACGTAAGGGATCTTGATCGCATAATCGGTGTGCTGGGTTTTCTCGTTGGGAAATCCGAAGGCGGTGATCGCAGCAGGGGGAGGCGTCGTGTGCCATTCCGCCTCGATCGCAGCGAGTTTCACCTTCTGGACTTCACCCGCCGTATAACCCGACTCGTCGCCAAGCACGATCACGGACAGGCTGGAAGCCAGGCCGAACCCTGCCGCCACAGCAATGGAGCGCATCGCAAAGGCGGTGTCCTTTCCCTTGAGGAGATAGTAGGCGCTGATGCCGAGAACGAAGACGGATGCAGTGACGTAGCCTGCGGAAACGGTATGGACGAATTTCACCTGGGCGACCGGATTGAAAAGCAGTTGGGTGAAGCTCGTCATCTCCATGCGCATGGTATGGTAGTTGAATTCGGCTCCGACCGGGTTCTGCATCCAGCCGTTCGCGATCAGGATCCAGAGCGCCGACAAATTCGAACCCAGGGCAACGAGGAAGGTCACCATCAGGTGCTTCACCCTGGAGAGCCGGTCCCAACCGAAGAAGAACAGGCCGACCATGGTCGATTCGAGGAAGAAGGCCATCAATCCCTCGATGGCGAGCGGCGCGCCAAAAATATCGCCCACGTAATGGGAATAATAGGCCCAGTTCGTTCCGAACTGGAATTCCATCGTGATGCCTGTGGTGACGCCAAGCGCGAAATTGATGCCGAACAGTTTTCCCCAGAACCGCGTCATGTCCTTGTACACTTCCCTTCCGGTCATCACATAGACGGATTCCATGATGACGAGCAAAAAGGAAAGACCAAGGGTGAGCGGAACGAAAAGAAAATGGTAGAGGGCTGTCGCTGCAAACTGCAGCCTCGACAGATCGACTAGCTCAGTGGACGGCACCATGATCGGATTCCTTTACAGATTGCGATAGGATCTGGGCGGCCACCTTCGAATCGTCGAGTTGGTCGCCCACGGGATTGGAAAACCATGCATACCAGATCAGCGTGAGCACGAATATCTTGACGGCGAGCGTCAGAACGATTTCGCGCCAGTAGCTGTCCTTCCTCATGGCAATCCCTTATTTCAGCCTTTCTATGCCGATCTTGGACAGGATGTACTTCTCGTAAATCGGCTCGGAGGTTCCCTTTTTCATTTTGCGCATGAAATATTTCTCGAATGCGATTTTCGCCAGATGCACCCATTTCCCCTTCTTGAACCAGTTCACGTTCCTCGGTCCGATCTGGGGGATGGCAACGAATGCTGCGCCCGTGTCGCCCATGTCAGCGAGGCAAATGGCATTCCAGGTGCCCGATTCGGTCGCCTGCTTTCCTGCAAGCTCGTCGCGGATGTTGTGCGCGATCGCGGTGACCATGGTTTCGATCATGAAACCCGTTTTCGGGGCGCCAGTCGGCACGGGTGTGACTTCGACTGGGGGAATGGCGACGCAAACGCCTGCCGAATAGATGTTCGGGTATTTCTTGCTTTTCTGATGCTCGTCTATGATCACGAAGCCTCTCGGATTGCAAAGCCCCTCGACGTTCGCCACTGCATCCACGCCCTTGAAGGCGGGCAGCATCATCGAATACTTGAACGGGAGCTCATGTTCCTTGATCACTTCACCCTTTTCGTTGTGTTCGGCAACATGCATCTTTCCGGGCTCGACCTTCGTCACCTTGGCATTCGTGATCCATTTGACATGCTTGCCGCGCAGATCCGATTCGAGCATGCCCTTCGAATCTCCTACACCGGCAAGGCCCATGTGGCCGATATAGGGTTCCGAGGTGACGAAAGTCATCGGCACCTTGTCTCGTATCTTGCGCTTCCTGAGATCGGCATCGAGGATGAATGCGAATTCGTAGGCGGGGCCGAAACAGCTTGCGCCTGCCATCGCGCCAACGACGATAGGACCGGGATCCTGAACGAATTGCTGGTAGGTCTCATAGGCTTTCTCGGCATGGTCGACCGTGCAGACCGACTGCGTGTACCCATTCAACGGGCCCGACCCTTCCACTTCTTCGAACGCGAGCTTGGGCCCGGTCGTGATGACGAGATAATCGTAGTCGACGATTTCGCCGTCTGAAAAGAT
>JAJZPK010000085.1 GCA_021811205.1 Pseudomonadota bacterium | reverse complement strand
GGTCCATGGCAGCCTGTCCTGAATCACGTAATTTCTCGCCCCGATCGCATCGGCCTGATTTTCGACTGCCTTCAGCGATTTCAGCACGAAATGCATCGCGCCCCCCCCCAGGATCAAGGTTGCGGCTGCAAGCATGCCCAGCCAGGCGAGCTCTCCCATGCTGTTTCGCCAAAGCTGCTGGTAAGCATAGCCCGGATGGCCAGCGACTTCGACGATGGCTGCCTGCCGCCAGCCGGACATGACGAGCGCCTCCTCCTTGGGCGTTTCGATTGGGATGAGTCTGACGAACCAGGCAGGAACGCCTTCTACCTTGACGGGCAGAACACGACTAATCAGCGTCTTGCCCTGGATGCTCCTGACAGTGATCTCCCTGTAATAGCCCCTGTCGAAGATCGCATCAACCATCGACGTCATGGTCGGCAAGTCGCCCTGCTTCATGGGTTGGGAAAGGGAAAGCCCGAGGGATGTGGCTGTGTCCTGGGCGTGCGAGGCGAGCTGTTCAGCGAGATAGCGTCGCGCGCCTTCGACGGAGACAACCGATACGCCAGCAAAAACCAGCAGGAAAAGCAGCGCAAGGATGCCTGAAAGCTGTGCTCTCAGCGTCATGCCGCCCTCTCCTCATTTCGCCGCTTCCTCATTCATGCGCCTCAACAGATCGTTCCACAGGCTGATTCTGTCCGCCTTGCCAGCGGGGCGTCCCGCCCCCCTTTCCTTGGCGAGCCACAATCCGCCCCCATTGAAACTATAGACCGGAACCAGATCATTGCGCTCGGATGCGGGCCAGATCGCCTTGTCCAGATTGTCGAGTATCAAGGGATCGGCATCTGGCGTTGCATAATAAGCGAGCACCATGTGCGCTTCTTCGGCTGCCGGCGCCTCATAAGCCCGGACATAAGTGATCCTGAGCGCATCCATCGGCACCCCCATGGCCAGCAAGGTGAAATACTTGCCTATGGCGAAATCCTCGCAATCGCCGCCGTTCGTTGCCAGCATTTCCACGGGGGTTGCCCAGTAGTCCTGTTTCCCCCAATGCTTCAGGTCTGAGACGAATTCGACATGATTGAAGAAATTGTTGGCGAGCCTGAGTTTGTCGTCGACAGATGCGCTTCTCCCCTTTTCGATGATTTTTCCCCAGGCGACTATTCGCGCGCGCGCCTCTGGCCCGTATTTCTTTCCGACGCGCGCGATCAGCGTACTGTTCAAGGTCAGTTGGGCGCAAACCGCGCCATAGATGAATAGGATGAATAGAAGGAACAGGAGCGCAGCGCAGTGCCTCATCAGAAATGCTGCGCGAGGAACACCGCGCCAGGATAACCCACCCGTTGATCGAAAGAATGCCGCTTCAATGGCGGGATTCATCGCTTCCCTGGAAATGCGCGCCCGGTTCGGCAAATTGCGCGCTGTATAGCAATTGCCGCGTATAGTCGTCGCCTGGCGCATTGACGATGCGATCGGCAGGCCCGATCTCGAGAATTCGCCCCTGCTTCATGACGGCAATCCGGTGAGACATCGCCGAAATCACTTCCAGATCATGGCTGATCAGAAGATAGCTCATGCCGTGGTCGAGCTGAAGCTTCGAAAGAAGCAAAAGCACCTGTTTTTGAACGGAAGCATCCAGCGCGCTGGTTGGCTCATCCAGCACAAGCAGTTTCGGCCTGAGAATGACGGCGCGGGCGATGGCGATCCGCTGCCGCTGACCGCCCGAAAATTCGTGGGGATATCTCACCAGAACGTCAGCATCAAGGCCGACTTCCCCCAGGGTCTGCACGACAAGATTTCTGCGCTCCGAGCGCGACAATTCCGGACTGTGCAGGGCCACGCCCTCGCCGACAATTTCTTCGATGGTGAGGCGCGGCGAAAGGCTGCCGAATGGATCCTGAAAAACCACCTGCATCTTGGCGCGCATTGCGCGCAGCTGCGCCTTGGAAATAGTGTTCAACTGCATACCGTCGAAGCTGCATTCACCGCCGACGATAGGCTGCAAGGCGAGCAGCGCCATGGCCAGCGTCGACTTTCCGGAACCCGATTCGCCCACGATGCCCAGGGTCTCACCGCGCTTCAAAGAAAGACTGACATTTTCCACAGCAACGAAGCTTTTTGTGCTGAACCAGCCTGAGGCATAGGAAAACTCGACACGCAGTCCGTTTGCCTTGAGCAAATCGCCATCTGACGAGAATTCAGCCGGCAAGGGCTGCACGATCTTTCCTGGCCTGCTGTCCAGTAGACGGCGGGTATAAGCATGCCGCGGATCCTCGAACAATTGCGCAGTTTTTGCAATCTCGACAAGCCGTCCCGCCTGCATGACGCCGATCCGATCGGCGAAACGGCGCACCAGATTGAGATCGTGGGTAATAAGGAGAATGGCCATGCCGAATTCATGCTGCAATTCCTCAAGCAGACTCATGATCTGAGCGCGTATGGTCACATCGAGCGCCGTAGTCGGTTCATCGGCGATCAGCAGTTGCGGGCGACAGGCAAGCGCCATGGCAATCATGGCCCTTTGCCTTTGCCCGCCCGAAAGCTCGTGCGGGTAACTGGAGAAGCGGCGCGATGCTTCATCGATGCCGGTTCTTGAAAGAAGGGAAATGGCGCGCTCGCGCGCGCTCGCATCATCCATGCCGGCATGCAGGCTGAGCACTTCGGTGATCTGGTCGCCTATTTTCATGAGCGGATTCAGCGCGCTCATGGGCTCCTGAAAGATCATGGAAATGTCCTTTCCTCTGATGCCGCGCATTCTGCGCTCGCCCGCTTCCAGCAGATTCTCGCCCTGGAACAGGATTTCCCCACCCGTTTTCGCCGAAAGCAGGCGCAATATGGAAAATGCTGTGACGCTCTTTCCAGAACCTGACTCCCCGACCAGCGCGAACTTTTCGCCGGGATTCAGGCTGAAAGATACCTCATGCACGACTTCATGCGACGCGCCATCCTGGTCAAAACTGACGCAAAGCTTGCGCAATTCTAGCAATGGACTACTCATCGGCGAGTCTTTCTCGTATCGAAGGCATCACGCAATCCTTCCCCGATGAACACCAACAGCAGCAGTGTGACGAAAAGCACCGAGAATGCAGTGACGCCAATCCACCATGCGTCAAGATTGTCCTTGCCCTGCGCAAGCAGTTCACCAAGACTGGGGGTCGAAGGCGGGACGCCCAGACCCAGAAAATCGAGACTGGTCAGTGCGGTGATCGAGACGCTCATTCTGAAAGGCAGGAAGGTGATCACGGGAGTCAGGCTGTTGGGCAGAATATGCCGCCACATGATTTTTGCATTTCCCAGCCCAAGCGCTCGCGCGGAACGGACGTAATCGAGCTGGCGGTTGCGCAGGAATTCCGCACGCACATAATCCGCAAGCGTCAGCCAGCCGAAAAGCGAGAGCAGCAGCAGCAGCAAGCCGATGCTGGGCTGAAAAATGGAAGCGAAGATGAGCAGCAGATAAAGTTCGGGCAAAGATCCCCATATTTCCGAGAACCGCTGAAAAAACAGGTCGACTTTTCCGCCGAAATAGCCCTGAATGGCCCCCGCCAGAACACCCAGCAACACCCCGACCGCAGTCAGCGCCAATCCGAAGAGCACGGATACGCGAAAACCATACAGCGCACGGGCAAGCACGTCCCGCCCCCGATCGTCAGTACCCAGCCAGTTCTCACGATTGGGCGGAGCAGGATTGGGGAGTTTCGCGAAGTAATTGATGGTATTGAAGCTGTAGACATTGGGCGGATAGATGGCCCAGTTGCCATTCCTGGAAAAACGGTCGCGGATGTAAGGATCGAGATAGTCCGCGGGCGTCGGAAAATCTCCACCGAAAGTCGTCTCCGGATAGTCATGAAAAAGGGGGAAATAGTACGATCCATGATAATGGATGATCAAGGGGCGGTCGTTGGAAAGCACCTCGGCAAAGAGGCTCAGCGTGAAGAGGCATGAAAAGACGATCAGGCTGAAATAGCCCAGCCTGTTTTGCCTGAAACGCCTCCAGCGTTGCTGATTGGGGGACAGGCTCACTCGGCCACGCTTTCGAATTTCACGCGCGGATCGGCAAGCACGTAGCTGATGTCCGTAATCAGCTTTGCCGCGAGCCCCGCGAGCGTGTACACATAGAGCGTGCCCATGACGACGGGATAATCACGCTGCATGATCGCCTGGTAGGAAAGCAGGCCGAGGCCGTCAAGCGAAAAGATCGTTTCGATCAGCAGGCTCCCCGTGAAAAACGCGCCGATGAACGCAGCAGGAAATCCGGTCAGCAAAGGCAACAACGCATTGCGGAACACATGCCGATAAAGCACCTTGTGTTCCGTCAACCCTTTGGCATGCGCCGTTGTCACGTACTGCTTGCGGATTTCCTCGATAAAACTGTTCTTGGTCAGCATGGTGATCACGGCGAAACTGCCCACCACCTCGGCTGTTACCGGCAAGGTGATATGCCACAAATAATCGGTAATCTTGCCCCACAAGCTGAACTGCGCCCAGTTGTCGGACGTGAGCCCCCGCAAAGGGAACCATTGCAGAAAACTGCCGCCGCCGAACAGCACCAGCAACACGACACCGAGAACGAAACTGGGTATGGCGTAGCCTGTCAGGATCACCACGCTCGTCAGCATGTCGAATCGCGTGCCATTTCGCACCGCCTTGTATATGCCCAGAGGAACCGAGATCAGATAGGTGATGACGAGCGTCCAAAGACCGATCGATATGGAAACCGGCAGCTTTTCCTTGATGAGCGCCCATACCGATTCGTGATGGAAATAGCTGTTGCCAAGATTGAAAGTGGCAAATCCCTTGAGCATGATCCAGAACCGTTCAGGAGCGGGTTTGTCGAACCCATACAATGCCTTGATTTCCTTCATTTGCTCAGGTCCGATGTCCTGTGCGCCGCGATAGAGGCTCTGCGGTCCGCCTGCTGCCTCATGAATTGCATGGCCCTTGCCTCGCAATTCGCTGACCATTTGTTCGACAGGCCCGCCAGGCACGAATTGGATGACCGTGAAAGTCAGAAGCAGTACGCCCAGCAAGGTGGGAATCATCAAGAGCAGCCTTTTCGCGATGTACCGGATCATCGCCTTCCTTCCCCAGGCTTCATCCACCACGTCGTCACAGCCCATTCCTCTATGTTGTAAAAGCGCGGCAACACTTTGGGGAACGCCAGCGTATGACGGTAGGAGACGCGGTATACGTTGCTGTAAAAATGCGGAACGATGTAATAGCCGAGGCGCAGGATGCGGTCGAGCACGCGCACCAGGGTCACCAGTTCCGGACGGCTTTTCGCCGCGACGATGCGTGCAAGCAATGCATCCACAACGGGGTCGGCCACGCCCATCGCATTGTTCGAGCCCGGTATATTGCGGCTCTCCGAACTGAAATAGCTGAAAAGCTCGCTGCCGGGAGTTTGCGATCCAGGCATCAGCGCCCATATCATGTCGTAATCGAAATTTTCCACCTTGCGCTGATATAAGGCAGCGTCATAAACCCGGTAGTTCATTTTGATGCCCAATTTTGCCAGGTTGCGGGCATAGGGAGCGGAAGCCCGCTCCTCCATCTTGTCCTGAAGCATCATTTCGAACTGGAAAGGCTCACCCTTTGCGTTTCTCAAGGCACCGTCTCGATATACCCATCCCGCTTCGGCCAGCAGCGTTCTCGCCCGCTTGAGGTTCTCCCTGAGGGAATGGGGAGGCGCCGTGGTGGGCGGCAAGGGGATGGATTCGAATGCTTCCTGCGGCACCAGGGAACCGAAGCGCTTTTTCAATTGCCGCAGCACCTCCAGTTCGGCAGGGCCAGGTTTCCCATTGGCGGCCATGTCGGTATTCGTGAAATAGCTGGGACTGCGTTTGTAAAGATTGAAGAACAGCATTCTGTTCATCCATTCGAAATCCATGGCCAACCCGAGGGCCTCGCGTACCCGCTTGTCCTGGAAAAGGGGGCGCCTCGTGTTCATGGCGAACCCTTGCCAGCCTGCGCCATTCTGATTCGGAAATGTGGTCTTGATCAGTTCGCCATCATCCCAATGCTTGCCCTGATGGCTGCGCGCCCAGTTCTTGGAAGAATTTTCCTGAATCAGATCGATATCGCCCGCCTTGAGGGCTTCCATTCTCGCGAGCGTGTCCTTGTAATACCGGTAAGTGATGTGTTCGAAGTTGAACATACCCTTGCGCTCGGGAAGAACGTTCGCCCAATACGCATGATTGCGGCGATAAGTGATGCGATTGTCCAGATCGTAAGACTCCACGACATAGGGGCCCGAAGCAATCGGCTCATCGAGCACAATCTGGTCAAAAGGCTTGCCGTTCCCCCACTTGTGGGAAAATACCGGCAATTGACAGATGGCAGTCGTTATTTCCCGGCTCCTGCGCCTGAATTCCGCACGCACTGTCCGATCGTTCACCACCACCATCCGCTTCACATCTGCCCAGTATTGGCGATAGACGGGGGCTGCTTTCATGCTCATCAACTGATCGAAAGAAAATTTCACATCCTGCGCCGTGACCGGGTCGCCGTTGGAAAATCTCGCTTTGGGGTTCAATCTGAAAGTCATCGACATCTGGTCGGGTGCCAGTTCGATATCGTCGGCAAGCAGTCCGTACATGGTATCCGGCTCATCCCAGGAAGGCACAGCCAGGGTCTCGAACACCAGATACTGCAGCCCGTCCGCAGCCAGTCCCCTGAGCGTAAAGGGATTGAGCTTCTCGAATCCGCCCATGCCCGACATGAATAGTGTTCCGCCCTGGGGCGCATCGGGATTGACGTAATCGAAATGCTTGAAGTCGGCAGGATACTTGAAAGCGCTCCCATAGAGCGCAATGGCATAGGCAGCATCAGCCTGCCGGGAAAAAACAAGCAGGAGGATTGCGGCGGCGATGATGCCCACCTGCCGAAAGAAATGACGGAAATGCAGCCAGTTTTGCATAGGCTACAGTTTATCCGATTCGATGGCCCCGTCACCACCCATGCTATAATTCGCGCTCAATCAATCAGGGGGAAACCATGGGATTTCTAGAAGGCAGGCGCATCCTCGTCACCGGACTACTCAGCAATCGCTCGATCGCCTACGGCATCGCCAAGTCGTGCAGGGAACAGGGGGCTGAGCTCGCTTTCACCTACCAGAACGAACGCTTCATGGAGCGCGTCCAGAAGCTCGCTTCAGAATTCGGAAGCCAGATCGTTTTGCCCTGCGACGTCTCCAGCGACGAAGAAATAGCGCAACTCTTTTCCGGCCTCGCCAAGCACTGGGACAAACTCGACGGGCTTGTCCATTCCATCGCCTTCGCGCCCAAGGAAGCATTGTCAGGCGACTTCCTGGACGGCGTATCCCGGGAAGCTTTCAGGATCGCACACGACGTCAGTTCCTACAGCTTTGCTGCGCTCGCCAAGGCTGCGCTTCCCATGTTGAGCGACAAGGCCGCGCTGTTGACCTTATCCTATCTGGGCGCCGAGAGATGCGTCCCCAATTACAACTTGATGGGACTGGCCAAGGCCAGCCTGGAAGCCAATGTGCGCTACCTTGCACAGAGCCTGGGACCGAAGGGAATTCGGGTCAATGCCGTCTCTGCCGGCCCGATCAGGACGCTGGCGGCAAGCGGAATCGAGGGCTTCGGGAAGATACTGGATTTCGTCGAACAGAACGCCCCCATGCGGCGCAACGTGACCATCGAGGATGTCGGAAACGCCTCCGCTTTCCTGATGAGCGATCTGGCTGCCGGTATCACCGGCGAGATCACCTACGTCGATGCAGGATTCAACACCACCATAGGCGGAATGGCTTAGTCGGCTGGCTTGGCTGTCAGCAGGCTGCTGTTCACGGTGATCTTCGCTCGGCTCTTGAGGGCGTTGAAGTATTCTGAAAGCGCTTCCCCGGATACCGCCTGCTGAAGCTGTCCTGTCATGCCGGCAAGCTCCGCGGGAGAAGGATCAGTCGCCTCGACCACCTTTGATATCTTCACGACCGTGTAACCGCCGTTCCCGGGCACACCGACATAGACCGGCAGCTTGGACACGTCGGCCTTGAAAACCACAGCCATGACATCCTGAGTCAACTCCCCGGGGTCACGACGACTCACGCTCACCTCGGCCTTCCAGGAAATTCCGGCATCCTTGCCCGCCTGAAGTGCATCCAGCTTGTTCTTCCCATCCTTCAATGCCGCGTCCATTGCCTTGCGCTGAAGCAGCTTGCTTCTGATTTCACCACTGACATCGGCAAGCGGCTTGGTGAAGGCTGGCTTCTCATCGACCACGCGCGCAGAAACAAGCACATTGGGCGAGATTTCGATCGCCTCGGTATTCCTTTTCTTCTTCATCGCATCGTCGGAAAAAATCGCCTTGAGCAGTTTTGCGTTCGCGGGGAAAGCGGTGTTGCTCCCTGACTCATCCAGCCACCCGCTCGTCTGGATGGGCAGCTTGAACGCATCGGCTGCATCCTTCAGCGTGCCGCTTTGCTCGTAGACCATATCGCTGAATTTTTCGGCGTTCTCGCTGAACTTCCTGCCGGCTTCCTGCTGCCTGATATCACTGACGATTTCGTCCTTCACCTCGGCAAAGTCCTTCGACTTCCCAGGCTTGACCGCATTGAGCTTGATGATGTGGAAACCGAATTCGGAGCGGATGGGGCCTGCTATCTCGCCCGGTTTCATAGAGAAAACAGCGGCGTCGAACGATTTGACCATCATGCCGCGCTTGAAAAACCCGAGGTCGCCGCCGTTTTCGGCGGAACCCGGATCCTGCGAATACTGCTTTGCCATTTCCGCAAATTTGGAAGGCTGCAGCTTCAGCTGGGCCATGATCTTTTCGGCTTTGGCCTTGGCAGCCGCCACCTTGTCCTGCGGTGCATCCTTGGGAACTGCAATCAGTATGTGGCTCGCATCCCGCTCTTCGGGCACGGCAAATTCGGCGGCATGAGACTCGAAATACTGCTTTGCCTCCGCGTCGCTCACCTGGACCTGGGATTGCAACGTCTCGGGAGAAAATACCAGGTATTGGACCTTCACCTGCTGCGGCACCTTGAATTCTTCGAGATTGTCCTTGTAATACTTGGCTATTTCATCCTGACCGACCTGTTGTGCGGCAAGATACTGCGCAGGCGAAAAAGAAGCTTCGCTTACCATGCGCTTCTGGTCTAAAATCTTGGCAAACTGCACCGCGGATGCGTGCGATACGAAACCGTTCTGCGCCACAACGCCGAGCAACTGCTGCCGCTCGAGATCTTCCCTGACCTCCGACTCGAACCTGACCGGCGTCAGCCCCTGGCTGCGCAGCAGGCTTTTGTAGCGCTCGTCCGAAAACGCCCCATCCTTCTGGAAAGCCGGGATGGCCTGGATCGCGGCTATCAGTTGAGCGTTGGTGACTGCAATGCCCACCTTTTCCGCTTCATCCAGGATCAGATTCTGCTGGATGAGCCGTTCGAGGACGGCAGCCTTGAAGCCGGGACTGTCGAACATGGCCTGATCCGCATTCTTGCCGAGCATATCTCTCAGTCTTTCCTGCTGCTGCTTGAGCGCCGCATCGAACGCCTCAACCCCGATCCTTTTTCCATTCACGCTGGCGACTTTGCTCGCACCGCCGCTCCTGTAGGACTGGACGCCCCAAAACATGAACGTCAGGATGACGAGCCCGAGGATGATCTGGACAATTTTCTTATTGCTCTCGACGAAATCGAACATGGATAACGCTTTCAGGACGGGATTCCAAATAAAAAGGGCGAACTTGCGTTCGCCCTGATTTGGCGGAGTGGACGGGACTCGAACCCGCGAC
>JAJZPK010000084.1 GCA_021811205.1 Pseudomonadota bacterium | reverse complement strand
GTAAAGCGGGGCGACCGTCGTGTTGGTGACGATGGCCGCTCTTTTTTGCGCCAATGCGGGAAGCAGCAGTTCGGGGCGCTCAAGCAGACTCGATCCGATATGGATGGGATAGCTGCGGTGATTCAGGTCGACGGTCAGTGTGCGCATTCTCGGGGGTTTCCTTTTTCCAGCAGTTGCAGGATATGGCGGGCAAGGCAGCTTACGCTTTGCTTGCTGGTGTCGACCACGATGTCGGCTACTTCCTTGTAAAGCGGATCGCGTACGGCAAACAGCTCCGTAAGCTTAGCGCGCGGGTCCTCGGTTTGCAGCAGCGGGCGGTTCTTGTCGTGTCGTGTTCTCGCCCAGAGTTCATCGACGGAAGCGCGCAGGTAGATGACGATACCATTATTTCTGAGCATGACCCGATTTTGCTCGGCGAGCACGGCGCCCCCTCCTGTTGCCAGGACGATGTTGCGCATCTGGGTCAATTCCTTGAGCGCGGCCGATTCGCGAACCCTGAAACCGGCTTCGCCTTCCACTTCGAAAATGTGTGGAATGCTCACCCCGGTCTTGTGCTTGATTTCCTGGTCGGAATCGCAAAAAACTTTTCCGGTCTGCCTGGCAAGCATTTTCCCTACGGTTGTTTTTCCGGCCCCCATGAGGCCGACAAGAAAAATATTATCCGAACAATTCATTCATGGAGGCCGGCATCATGCCGGCCATTTCAAAAGAGATTGAGACTGCTTTGGATCACCTTCGGCGATACGAATATCAAAAGCTCGCTCTTCTGATCGATTTGTGTTGTTCCCTTGAAGAGGTAACCCACCACGGGGATGTCGCCCAGAAGAGGCACCTTGTTGACGGTATTGTTGATGTTCTGGGTGTGAATTCCGCCCACGACCACCGTGCCGCCGTTGTCGACCAGGACCTGCGTCTTGATTTTCTTGGTGTTGATCGGCGGCGGGCTGCCAGGTGTGGCGACACCGGCACTGTCCTGCGTGACGGTGAGATCCATGAGGACATTGTTGTTCGGCGTGATTTGCGGTTTGACCTTCAGGCTCAAAACGGCACTGATGAACTGCGTGACTGGCAATACGCCAACCGTTCCAGTGGTTGCCGTCGTATATGGAATTTGCTGTCCTGATTCGATCGTGGCCTCGACGTTGTTGGCGGTCACGACTTTCGGGCTCGAAATGACCTTGCCTGTACCGTCGGTTTCGAGCGCATCGATTTCCAGATTGAGGAACCTCGTCGCCGAAGAATTGAAGAGCAGGAAGGAAAGCGTACCAGCTGCATTGCTTTGTGCCCCGGTAATGTTGGGCGAGTTGAACGGAATGCTGACGTTGCTCGGCGTGGTGGCTTGTCCACCTGCAAGTTGTCCACCGCCCAGAGACGTCCTCAGACCGCTTCCGCCAGGCTGAATCGCATTAGTGTTGGTATAGCCGAGCCTCGTGCCCAGATTCTGGCCAAAGTCGTTCGATGCCTGGACGATTCTTGCCTCGATCATGACCTGGCGAATGGGGACGTCGATTTTCTGGATGAATTTCCTGATTTCGTCGAGCTTTGTTGGCGTGTCCTGAATGAACAGGGTATTCGTCACCGGGTCGACCACGATGCTGCCGCGCTTCGAAAGAATCTGCTGCTTTGGGTCTCCCAGGATCTTCTGAACATCAATGGCCTTCTGGTAATTGAGCTGGATGCTTTCGGTCCGGGTTTCTTCGAGTTCGGATATTTTCTGCTTGCCTTCGAGGTCCTGTTTCTCCCTTGCCGCGATCTCGGCGCGGGGCGCGATCATGACGACGTTGCCCAACTTGGTCATGCCGAGGCCCTTCTGCTCGAGAATGATGTCGAGCGCCTGGTCCCAGGGCACGTCCTTGAGCCTCAAGGTCAGATTGCCGCTGACGGTGTCGCTGATCACGATGTTGAGCCCGGTGAAGTCCGCGATGGCAAAAAGCAGGGAGCGCACATCGGTGTTCCTGAAATCGAGGGAAAGCTTGCTTCCGCTATACCCTGGTTTCCCACCCTGAACGAGTGCATTGGGGTTGGCCGCAACCGGCTTCACCTCGAGGATGAACTTGTCGTCGGCCTGATAGGCCGATTGTTCCCATTGCCCCTTGGGCTCGATCACCATCTTCACGTTGTTTCCCTGGGTGAAGGTATCGATGGTGTTGACCGGCGTACCGAAGTCGATGACATCGAGCCTGCGCTCGAGATTGCTGGGCAACTTGGTCTTGAGGAACTGGACGACGATGCCCGCCCCCTGCCGACTGACATCAATGCCCGTGTTCGAATCGGAGAGATCGACCTCGACCCTGGCTTCACCATTCGCGCCGCGGTGGAAGCCGATGTCGCGAATGGCATGAATCTGGTCGCCGGGCTCTGGGGAGGCGAAAAGCGTGGTCGAGCTTGTTCCGGCGCCTGCGACAGGCCCGATCGAATGAACCGTGATGAGGAGATTGCTGCCGTCGATTTTGGATTCATATGTGACAGGGCGCAGCAGATTCATCACCACCCTTGTGCGATTCCCGGCCTGCACGATATTGATGCTGGTCAGGTCGCCCTTGTCGACCTGCACCGTATTCTTGTCGAGCGTGCTGCCGACCCCCTTGAAATCGAAGGCCACCCTGGCGGGGTTGTTGATTGCGAAAGAAGGCGGAATCGCCGGCAACTTCTGTTTCAAGGCAACCTTGACCAGAAGTCCGCCGCCTTCTAGGCTGACCACCCCGACTGAGTTGATGCTGTTGGATGCCGCCATGGCCACCGAAAGTGACAGGCTGAGCATCAGGCCAAAAATCTGGGTGCATAGTCGCTTCATGTTGACTCCCATTAATCCACCAGCTGCAACGTGCTGGTTTTCTCGGTCCAGTCGCCAGAAGTATCCTGGACGAGTTCCCGAATCTTGATCTCTTTTTCCGTGATTTCCACGATCTTGCCGAAATTCTGGCCCAAGTGATTGCCCTTGGTGACGCGGTAAAGGCTATTGTCGGGCGCCTTGATCAGGGCATAGATGGTATTTCCCTGGCGGATCACCCCGACCATTCGCAGTCCTTCCAGCGGGAAGGATTCGAGCGCTTCCTTGCGCCGGTTGGGGTCGGGTTGCAGCGGGCCGCCCTTTCCGAGTTTCAGCATTTCCATCTTCTTGGGATTGAAGGGGTCGGTCAGGTCGAAATCGTCATAAACGAAAGGCTCGTAAGGCCGCACCTCGGGGAGCGGCTCGACCTTTCCCTTGAGCCCATTGCCGGAATTCTTCACGAAATCCTGAAGATCCTGGAATCTGCCGTTTCCGCATGCGGCAAGCGCAAGGGCGAAGATCACAATCAGGGCGGCTCTCATTTCTTGCCCCTCTTCACGGGCTTTTTGGCCTGGCCGTGCTCGTCAGGATAGCGGTAGGTCTTGACGGTTGCGTCCATGGTCAGCACCCCGTCTCTTTTCGGCACGATGCTGATGTTGCCCAGAGTGACGATGCGCGGCAGTTGAGCGAGATCGCTGGCGAAAGCGCCGATGTCGTGATAACTGCCTGTGACGCGGATCTGGATGGGCAACTCGTCGTAGTATTCAGTGACCGTTTCCTTCTGGGCGGGCTTGAAAAGATCGAATTGCAGCCCGCGGCCGATACCGGCCTGATTGATGTCGACTAGCAGCGCTTCCATTTCCGAACGGTTGGGCAACTGCTTCAGAAGCGCTCCGAAGGATTTCTCGATTTCCTTGAGCTGATTCTTGTAAAAAGCGAGATTGACCGCCTCTTTCTTCTTTGCAAGGAAGGTTTGCTTCAGCGTGGATTCCTGGTGCTTGGCGTTGTTGAGCTCGTCCCATTGCCCTTTCCAGTCCAGGAAAAAGCCGAGGACAATGAAAGCCAGAAGAATCCCGCCAAGCAGGGCCATCTTGGGTCCCCAGGGCCAGGTGCCCGGATCTTTCAGGTTCAGATTCTTGAATTCATCAAGATTCATGATCTGCTCGCGGCTTGTTCGCCGTTTTGTGGGTCAACGTCAGAAACAGGCTGAATGCGCTCAGACGCCTTCCGCCCACCGTGGCACTATGGATTTCGACCAGATTGGGGGAGGCCATCCAGTCCGAATCGTCGAGACTGCGCATCAGGGTGGAGACGCGCGCATTCGATTCCGCATAGCCCGAAAGACTGATTTTCGTGACGTTCCCCTGGGTACTCTCGCGCAGCGAGCTGAGGTAGGTGCCGTCGGGGAGCCGTTTGGCGAGCTGATCGAGCAGGTGGACCACTTCAGAGCGGTTGTCCTGCAATTGCTCAACGACTTGCTTTCTGGCAAGCATGGCGCGGGTCTGCTGCTTGAGCTTCTTGATTTCCGCGATCTGGCCGTCCAGTACGGCGATCTGCTGTTTGAGATAGGCGTTGCGTTCGTTCTGGTAGTCGATCCTGGAGCCGATGGCAACGTGGACGGCAAGGATGATAGCAAGGCCGAGCGCAGCGCTCATTCCGGACAGGATGGCGATCTGGCGCCTGAGTGCCTGCCGCCTTCTTTCGCGGTGAGGTAAGAGGTTTATCCTGATCATGTGGGATCGAATCCTCTGAGCGCCAGGCCACAGGCTATCATGAGCATCGGGGCATCCGTTGCGAGCTGTCTCGGGTTGATCCGGCTGGAAAGCTCCATGCTGGCGAACGGGTTGGCGATGAGCGTATTCACCTGGGTCCTGCTGGATACGGTATCGTCCAGGTCGGGAATGGTGGCGCAGCCGCCCGCCAGCACGATATGGTGCACCTCGTTGAAAGGCGTGGAAGTGAAAAAGAACTGCAGTGCACGGGAAACCTCGAGCGCCAGATTCTCCCTGAAGGGCCTGAGAATCTCGGTTTCGTAGCTGTCGGGAAGCCCGCCCTTGCGTTTCGCAGTTTCCGCTTCGTCCAGCGTCAGATTGTAGAAATGCTGGATGTCATAAGTCAGCTGGTTTCCGCCGAAAGGCTGGTCGCGCATGTAGACCGACTGGCCATTGCGCAGCACGTTGATGCTCATCAGGCTGGCGCCGATGTCGACAACCGCGATGGTTCTGTCGTGCCCGCCATTCGGGAACTGGTTCTGGATCAGTTCGAAAGCGGTCTGGGTCGCGTAAGGCTCGACGTCCATCACCAACGCATTCAGGCCGGAAGCTTCCGCGGTTGCAACCCTGTCCTCCACCTTTTCCTTGCGCGAGGCTGCGATCAGCACTTCGATTTCTTCCCCTTCACCCTGAGCAGGGCCGATCACCTGAAAATCGAGATTGACTTCATCAAGCGCGAATGGGATGTACTGGTTCGCCTCGGTTTCGACAAGAAAACTCAGGTCATCCTCGCTCTGCCCTGCAGGGACGGTGATTTTTTTCGTGATGACGGCTGCAGCAGGCAGCGCCATCGCGACGTTCTTGTTGCGCGTTCCGAGCGACTTCCACGCCCTTCCGACGCATTCGCTGACGGCATCGAATTCGTTGATATTGCCGTCGAGAACCGCATCCCGAGGAAGCGGTTCGATAGCGTAACGTTCGATCCTGTACTGGTTTTCTCCGGTTTTTTCCAGTTCGACCATTTTGACGGCCGATGAACTGATGTCGACCCCGATCAAAGGCAACGTTTTGATTTTCCAGAAGTCCAGGTCGAAACTGAAATTTCCCTTAAGCATAGGCCAGTTATGCGCACATTCGGACAATTTGCTTCAGATGCTAGCAGTAACACAACAGCATGTAAAGAAATTCATTTTTCAGACAGTCGTGTTTCTTTTGTCGGGCGACAGGCCATATAATAAGGCATTTACACAAATTTCAGTTTTTATGTTTCGATGGTTGCTTTACATCCTGCTCAGCATGCTGGGGGTCGGCCTGATCTGCGCGGGGCTCGTCGCATTCGCTGCCGTGATGACCTATCCGAACCTGCCCTCGCTCGATGCGTTGAAGGATTATCGCCCCAAGGTTCCGCTCAGGGTTTACAGTGAAGAAGGGGTCCTGATCGGCGAATTCGGCGAAGAGCGCCGGGCCGTCGTGTCGATCAATCAGGTTCCCAAGCTGATGAAGGAAGCCATCCTTGCTGCCGAGGACGAGCGTTTCTACGAGCATGGCGGCATCGATTACCAGGGCGTGCTGAGGGCGGCCTGGGTCAATTTTATTCATGGCGGTTCCCGCCAGGGTGCAAGCACGATCACGATGCAGGTTGCACGAAATTTCTTCCTGACCAAGGAAAAAACGCTTTCGCGGAAATTCAACGAAGCCCTGCTTTCCTTCAAGATCGAGCATACCCTGACCAAAGACGATATATTGCAGCTTTACATCAACCAGATCTATCTGGGTCAGAAAGCGTACGGATTCGCAGCTGCGTCCGAGGCCTATTTCGGAAAGCCGCTGGACAAGCTGACCATTGCAGAAATGGCAACACTGGCCGGATTGCCGAAAGCCCCTTCGGCCTACAATCCTGTCGTCAATCCCAAGCGGTCGAAGTTGCGCGAACTCTATGTTCTGGGCCGGATGAGGGCGCTCGGATTCATCACCCAGGGACAGTACGACGAATCGGTGAAGGAGTCCATCAAGGTGAAACACGAAAGGCATGATTACCCGGTCAAGGCCGAGTATCTTGCCGAGATGGTTCGTCAGGACATGTACGACCGGTACA
This sequence comes from Pseudomonadota bacterium, assembly GCA_021811205.1. The sequence goes on along the minus strand of JAJZPK010000084.1, from coordinate 3,168 downwards.
AGGAAGATGCCTATATCAAGGGGTACAAAGTTTATACGACACTGCGCTGGGCCGATCAGGTGGCGGCCTATCAATCTGTGCGCAATGGCGTGATGGCTTACGATGAGCGCCATCCCTACAAGGGGCCGGAGAAATATATCGACCTTTCCGAGAACGAGGACAAGCTTGATGAAGTGCTCGACGATTTCGACAGCAGCGAGGGCATCCTGCCCGCCATCGTGCTGCACGCATCGCCGTTGTCCATAAGCGCTTATGTCAAGGGCGTAGGCAAGGTTTCCATCGGCCCGGAAGGATTGAGATTCGCAAAGAGAATGCTGGACGAGAAGCCGTCAAAAATCAGGCCCGGGGCAGTGATCAGGGTGGTCAAGGATGCGAAGGAAAAATGGGAGATCAGCGAACTGCCTACCGTGGAAGCGGCGCTGATTTCCGTTTCACCTCAGACCGGCGCTGTGCGCGCCCTGGTGGGCGGGTTCGACTTTTACCTGAACCAGTTCAACCATGTGACCCAGGCGTGGCGTCAGCCCGGTTCGAGCTTCAAGCCCTTCATCTATTCGGCGGCGCTGGAAAAGGGCTTCTCGCCGTCTTCGATCGTCGACGATGCCCCGCTTTCTTTCACCGCCGAGCAGACGGGCAGTGTGCCCTGGACGCCCAAGAATTACGAGGGAACCTATTCCGGACCGATGCGGATCAGAGTGGCGCTTGCCGAGTCCAAGAATCTGGTCGCAATCAGGATACTGCAGGCCATCGGTACCAATTATGCCCAGGATTACATCAGCCGCTTCGGCTTCGATCCGAAGATGCACCCGCCCTACCTCACGATGGCGCTCGGCGCGGGCCTCGTTACGCCATGGCAGATGGCGGGCGCGTATTCCGTCTTTGCGAACGGCGGATACAAGGTCAGCCCCTACTACATCGAACGGATCGAAGACCAGCAAGGACATGTGCTGGCCCAGGCGGCGCCTGTCGTGGCCGGTGCCCCGGGCACATCCCCTGTGATCGACCCCAGGAATGCCTTCATCATGACCAGCATGATGCAGGACGTGATCAAGTACGGCACGGGCGCCAAGGCAATGTCGCTTGGCCGCACCGATCTTGCAGGCAAGACTGGAACCACCAACGACCAGGTGGATGCCTGGTTCGCGGGATTCCAGCCGACGCTCACGACCATTGCCTGGATCGGCTATGATCAGCCCAGGACGCTGGGACATGGAGAGACAGGCGCACAGGCGGCGCTCCCGATCTGGATGGGCTACATGGCCAAGGCGCTGAACGGGGTTCCAGAGGCAACCTTCACCATGCCGCAAGGGGTCGTCGAAGCGAAGATCAACCCGTTGACAGGGCAGATCGAAACGGATGGCGGCGGCATCGACGATTATTTCTACCAGGAGCTGCTGCCCAAATCTCTGGTGGCCGTCAAGGCTGCGGCACCCTGATCGTGGCGAAAGAGCGCTCGAAGAAATACGAGCACATGCGCGAGCAGATCGCCTATCTCGCCGCAAGATTGATCGCCGAAGACGGTTTGGACGACTTTTCGCAGGCAAAGCGCAAGGCGGCGCAGCAGATCGGTGCTCCGGGCACCCATTGCCTGCCCAGCAACGGCGAAATAGAAAAGGCGCTGCGCACCTTCAGAAGTCTTTATCAGCATGAGGAGCAACCCAGGGTGCTTGCCCACCTGAGGCAGGCCGCGCTCGATCTGATGAAGCTGCTCGAGCGCTTCAACCCCTATCTTTCCGGACCTGTGCTGACGGGAACTGCGGGAAAGTATTCGGAAATCGATCTGCAGCTTTACACGGGCAGCATGAAGGACGTCGAGTTCTTCCTCATTGACCGCCACATTCCCTACAAGTCGGGCGAAATCAGAGCGGGCTCGGGCTCCATTCCGGTCTTCTTCCTTGAGCAGGACGGCATCAAGGCCAATGTCGCGGTCCATGCAGAAACCGACCTGTATCTTCCATCAAACGCCCGAGCCAAGCGCTCCCAGGTGGAAGCGCTGCTCGTCGAGGCGGCTACTCCTTGAGCCAGGCAGCAGCTTCAAGCGCGAAATAGGTGAGGATCCCGTCCGCGCCTGCGCGCTTGAATGAAAGCAGCGCTTCGAGTATGCAGGCCTTTTCGTTGATCCAGCCGTTTGCGCCCGCCGCCTTGAGCATTGCGTATTCCCCGCTCACCTGATAGACGAAGGTCGGCGCCTTGAATTCGTCCTTGATTCTTCTGACGATGTCGAGATAGGGAAGTCCCGGCTTCACCATGATCATGTCGGCGCCTTCCTCGAGATCGAGACCTGCCTCCCAGATCGCCTCGTCCGAATTGCCTGGATCCATCTGATAGCTGTACTTGTTTCCCGAGCCGATGTTGGCTGCCGAGCCTACCGCATCCCTGAATGGGCCGTAGAAGCTGGAAGCGTATTTTGCAGAATAGGCGAGAATGCTGGTATGGATCATGTTTTGTTCGTCGAGCACATTCCTGATCGCACCGATCCTGCCGTCCATCATGTCTGAAGGGGCGACCACGTCTGCGCCGGCCTGTGCATGGGAAAGCGCCTGCTTGACGAGAACTTCCACAGTTTCGTCGTTCATGACGTAACCCGTCTCGTCGATCAACCCGTCCTGTCCGTGGGTGGTGTAGGGGTCCAGCGCCACATCGGTGATGACGCCGAGCTCCGGAAAGCGCTTCTTAAGCTCTGCGACGGTCGTCTGCACGAGCCCTTCCGGATTGAAGGCCTCGGCTGCATCCAGGCTTTTCTTCTCCGGGCCGATCACGGGGAAAAGCGCGATGGCGGGTACGCCGAGCTCAAGGCATTGCTCGGCCTGGTTGAAAAGCCTGTCCAGGCTCTGGCGGACGACGCCGGGCATCGATTTCACCTCCTCGACCCTGTTCTTTCCTTCGAGGACGAAAACGGGATAGATGAAGTCTGCCGGGGAAAGATGGCTTTCTCGGACCATGCGCCTGGAAAATTCGCTGCGCCTCAAGCGCCTCATTCTTTTTTTCGGGAACATCGTATCTCCTTGAACAGATAGCTTGAAAATTTTAAATCATCGGGAACTATTTCGAAATTCCTCAGGTCTGATTCAACAGATGATGCTGAATCATCCCCGCTATCCCCTCTATGAGCGGGCGTCTTCCCAAGAGACGTTTTCTCCCCTTTCCGGCTTTCTTCCCCTTTTTCCGGAA
>JAJZPK010000083.1 GCA_021811205.1 Pseudomonadota bacterium | reverse complement strand
AGGCAGGCGCTTGATCCTGTAGAACTCTTCCATGGCGGCGTGGCAGTCCCCCGCAAAAAAGCTATAATTTTACCTGAGCGCGGATTGGGCCGCAAATGGAGAGGCAATGAAGCTGCATCAGGATATTCCTTCCGGATTCAACAGGTTCACGGGTTACGGCGAGGGCTACGTGATGGTCAACGGGGAGCGGTTCGCTTCCAGCCTCATCGTCATGCCGGAATCCCCTGTCATGGCATGGGGCGTCGATGATTTCAGCCAGCTCGAACCGGATCATTTTTCCATGCTGCTCGATTCATCTCCCGAAATCGTTCTGCTCGGCACGGGGCAAAGGCAGCGCTTCCCTCATCCGCAACTGTACAGAAGCCTTATCGATGCGGGAATAGGGGTCGAGGTCATGGACAAGGATGCGGCCTGCAGGACATACAATATCCTGATGGGCGAGGGCAGGCTGGTCGCTGCAGCCATCATTCTTTAGCGAGCTCTCGGATGTGGGCGAGCGCGCTCCTTGCGAGCGAATCGAGCTCATAGCCGCCTTCCAGAGTCGAGACCATTTTCCCCATCGCATGTTTTTCTGCGATTTCCCTGATCTTTCCGGTCACCCAGGCATAGTCTTCCTCTACGAAGGAAAGCCCCGCCATTTCATCGTCCCGATGCGCATCGAACCCTGCCGAAAAGAAGATCAGCTGAGGTTCGAATGATTCGAGCGCTGGCATCCAGTATTTCTCGACGGCCTCCCGCAATGACTTGCCGCCGCTTCCCGTGGGCAGCGGAATGTTCACCATGCGCTCCGATCTCCCCTCGATGCCGCTGTACGGATAATAGGGATGCTGGAAAATGGAGGCCATCATGACCCGCTCGTCGTCCTTGAAAATGTCTTCGGTGCCGTTGCCGTGGTGCACGTCGAAATCGACGATGGCGATCCGGTCAAGCCGCTCGAGCGCATGCGCCGCGCCGACCGCCACGTTGTTGAAAATGCAAAACCCCATCGCCCTGTTTCTCGTCGCATGATGCCCCGGGGGTCTCACGTTGCAGAAGGCCGAATCGATCTCTCCAGACAAGGTCTTGTCGACTGCGAGCGTGACGGCACCGGCTGCACGCCTTGCCGCATCCAGGGTATGGGGATTCATCGCAGTGTCGGGATCGAGCTGGATCAACCCGGATTTTGGGGAGGAAGCTTCGATATCATCGACATAGGCTTCAGAATGGACGCGCAGCAGTGCTTCCCTTGCAACGAGCGGGGCTTCCAGCATGGAAAATTTCAGGTCCGATTTTTCCAGGGCGTCCAGGATGACCGAAATCCGCTCCGGGCGCTCCGGATGCCAGGGGCCCATGTCGTGAAGCAGGCAGTCCGGATGGCTGACGACGGCGAGTCTTTTCATGCTCCATTCTAGCATCGGCTATAATTCTGAACACCATGCCAATCCAGCCAGTCATCGATCAGGTTTCGTCCGTCATTCTCGGCAAGGACAGACAGATCCGCCTCGCGCTCTCGTGCATGCTGGGGCGCGGTCACCTGCTCATCGAGGATCTTCCCGGCGTGGGCAAGACGACGCTTGCCCATGCGCTCGCAATCTCGCTCGGGCTCGACTTCAGGCGCATCCAGTTCACGAGCGACATGCTTCCTGCGGACCTCATAGGCGTCTCCGTTTACAATTCGGGCGAGTTCGAGTTCCATCCCGGGCCGATCTTTTCCAATCTGATCCTCGCCGACGAAATCAACCGCACCACGCCCAAGACGCAGAGCGCGCTGCTCGAGGCGATGGAGGAAGGGCAGGTGACGGTCGAAGGGAAAACGAGGCCGCTGCCCGCCCCATTCTTCGTCATCGCGACCCAGAATCCGCTTGAGCAATACGGCACTTTCCCGCTTCCCGAATCCCAGCTGGACAGGTTCGCGATGAGAATCAGCCTGGGTTATCCGGATCTCGAGGCTGAAAGGGAGTTGCTGTCGGGGCGTCCCAGGAGGGATCTGCTTTCCGTACTTTCCCAGGCGATCGAAAGCGAAGAGCTGCTTCTCGTTTTCGAGAAAGTGAGGGCGGTTCATGCATCGGACGCGCTGCTGGACTATGTGCAGGCGCTCATCGGATACAGCCGCACGGCTTTTGCGAGCGGTCTGAGCCCGAGGGCGGGGCTTGCACTGCTTTCCGCAGCGCGCGCCTGGGCCCATATCGAAGGGCGGGACATGATCCTGCCGGAGGATGTCAGAGCCGTCCTTCCCTGCGTCGTCGACCACAGGCTGTATTCCGCGAAGGAAGGCATCCCTTCCGAAATGCTGCTCGCCGAAGTATCCATTCCCTGAATGAAGCTGCCTTTCGGCTGGATGGTGCGCAGGTCGCCCCGACAAAGGCGCACCGTTCTGGATCGGAAAAGAATCTATGTTTTGCCGACGAGGCAGGGGATGCTCTTCGCATTGATCCTTTTTTTGATGCTGACGGGATCGATCAATTACGACCTCAGTCTGGGCTTCGTCCTGACCTTTCTGCTCTGCAGCCTTGCGCTGACATCGAGCTATCATGCCTTTTCCAATCTTTCAGGCCTTGCGGTCGAATCCGGACCTGTTTCACCGGTATTCGCAGGAGAATATGCGCGCTTTTCCATTCTGCTCGATTCGGGCGGTTCGCGAAGAAGCCGCATCGCCATTGCCGCCGCAATGGAAGAATCCTTGCATGACTTCGAAAAGGCGTCGATCGCGCAATTCAGGCTGAAGACTGAGCGTCGCGGCTGGCTCCATCCAGGGCGCTTCACGGTATCCACCTTGCATCCGCTCGGGCTCTTCAGGGCATGGTCCTATGTCGAGCTTGCCATGCCCTGTCTTGTCTATCCGAAGCCGATGGAAGCCGACATGCCTGCATCCGGCGGGACGTTGGGAATAAAGGGAAAGGCGAGAAGCGGGGCAGAGGATTTTTCGGGTCTGAGGGCTTACCGGCATGGGGATGCTGCAAGCCGCGTCGCCTGGAAGAGCGCAGCTTCGGGCAGCGAGCTTCAGGTCAAGGAATTCGTTGAACCTGCAGGGGGCGAGCCGCTCTGGCTCGATTGGGACCATGTGCCTGGGGATGCAGAGGAGCGGCTGTCGAGGCTGACCGCGCTTGTGCTCGAGGCTGAACGATTCGGGCTGCGCCTGCCAGGTAAGACTATACCTGTCGGGGAGGGGGATAAGCACAGGCTGCTGGCGCTCACTGCGCTCGCCCTTTTCGAAGCATGAGATGGCTTTCCCTTGTCGTCCTCCTGACTCTTCTGCCGCTTTTCCGCCTGTTTCCTTTGTGGATTGATCTTGCCTGTCTCGCAGCCATCATTTACCGGTTCCACGGAAAATGGGAAACAAGGGGATGGCTGCTCAAATTCATTTCCATCGGGACTGCATGCGGCGTTTTCCTTCAATATGGCACGCTGTTGTCCAGGGAGGCGGGAGTTGCGCTCCTTGCGCTTCTCGTATGCCTGAAACTGTTCGAGCAGAAGGGCCGCAAGGATGCGATGCTGGTCGTATTCCTGTGCTATTTCCTGCTGATGACATGGTTCTTCGATTCGTCGTCCATCCTTGCGGCAATCGGCATGCTGGCCATGATTGTCTTACTAACGGCGAATCTCTTCAACGTGAATGCCTGCGCGCCTGTATTTTCTAATGCGCTGAAATCATCTGCGATCATGGTGCTCCAGGCCACTCCTTTCGCGCTGCTCCTATTCCTGCTTTTTCCGCGCATTCCCGGCCCGATCTGGGCGTTGCCCAGGCATGCGCCCAGGGCGACGAGCGGTCTTTCGGACAGCCTTTCCCCCGGAAGCATAGGCGATCTTGCGCTTTCCGATGCAATCGCCTTCAGGGTGAGATTCAGGACGAAAATCCCGGGTCAGTCCGTGCTTTACTGGCGCGGGCCGGTATTGTGGGATTTTGACGGCAAAACATGGACCCGGGGGATGCATGCGCAGGCTGGCTATTCCCTGGGCGCGATGCACGGGTTTTCGGAATACGATGTCATGCTCGAGGCAAGCGGCAGCCGCTGGCTGTTCGCTCTGGACATGCCATTGTCGCCGCCGCCGAATGCCTTCATTACCTCCGATGGCGAGATGCTTGCCTCAAATCCCGTGAAATCCAGAATGCGCTATACGATGGCATCCAGCCTTGAATACGAATTTGGCCTGAAGGAGCGAGCTGCGAATCTTGACGAAGCATTGAGGCTGCCTGAAGGTTTCGATCCGAAATCGGTATCGCTTGCCGAAAAATGGAAAGGAATGCCCGTTTCGGAAATATTGGATGAGGCGATCAAATTCTACAGGACCGGCCATTTCGTCTATACGCTGCATCCCCCGGTTCTGGGGAAGAATGATATCGACGATTTTCTTTTCGGTTCGAGAAGAGGATTCTGCGAGCACTACGCATCGAGTTTCGCCTTCCTGATGCGTGCTGCGGGGGTTCCTGCGAGAATCGTGACGGGCTATCAGGGCGGGGAATTCAATCCTTTCGACCATTATCTGACTGTCCGGCAATCGGACGCACATGCCTGGGTCGAGATATGGGTGAATGGCAGGGGATGGGTTAGGATCGATCCGACGGCGATCGTTGCGCCTGCCAGGATAGCATCCGGCATGTCGGCCATATTGCAGCAGAACGATGCGATGCCGGTCATGATGAGAAGGGGATTCACGGGCCTGCGCTTCGGGTGGGATGCTGCAGCCGAACTCTGGGAGACATGGGTGGTCGGGTTCGGGCAGGCGCGCCAGAAGCAGCTCTTCGCAGCTTTCGGGATGAAGAAAGTCGGTCTTCCGGCTATTTCGATCGTATTTGCGGTCGCAGTCATGGTCTTCCTGCTCCTGGCTTCGCTATTTTTCCTTTTCAGGTCTGCCAGGCGGGACAGGGTGCTCGAGGCCTATCTGCTTTTCTGCACGAAAATGAAGCGGCTTGGCCTGGAAAGGAAGTCATGCGAAGGTCCGCTCGATTATTCGAAAAGGATAAAGGAATTCAGGCCCGATCTGTCTTCCAGGGTGGACGGCATTGTTTCAAGCTACATCATTTTGCGCTATGGAAAAGGCGCATCTGAAGCCGATTTTTCGCATTTCAGGCGCATGGTGAAGCGCTTCTAGGGGTGTCCTAGTGCAGCCATTGCGGATTTCTGTTCCATCTTTCCATCCAGTTCAGGAAAGCTTCCCCTGGCATGGGTTTCGCGATGCAGTATCCTTGTCCTAGGCTGCATCCCATCTCGATCAGCATCCTTCCCTGTTCGATCGATTCAAGTCCTTCCGCGATCACTTCCCTGTTGAATATTCTCGAGAGGCTGACGATGCTCTGGATGACGGCGAGGTTGTCTTTGTTGCCCATCATGTTTGAAATGAAGGTCCTGTCAATCTTGAGCCTGTCGACAGGCAGGTTCTTGAGGTAGGAAAGGGATGAATGCCCGGTTCCGAAATCGTCTATGGAAAAGCGCACGCCGATCTGCCTGCAAGCCGAGATGACCTTGAGTGTGAAATTGAAGTCTTCAATTGCAGCTTCTTCAAGGATTTCGAGCTCTATCTTCGAAGGTTCGATATCGGGATGGGCATCGAATGCAGCCTTCAGCATGTCGACGAAATCCGGGTCGTGGAGCTGGCGTCCTGCGATATTGATGCTGACGTCGATCGAAATGTTGTCCTTCTGCCATTCGCTCATCTGATCGAGGACGTGGTTGATCACCCACGAGCCGATCTCCACGATCAGATGGGTGTCCTGAATGGCAGGGAGGAAGTCGGGAGGGAGGACGGGCATGCCCAGATCCGGGTCCATCCAGCGGATGAGCGCTTCCAGTCCCATGATGCGACCGTTCCTGAGGTCGATCTTTGGCTGATAAAAGAGCCTGAATTCGCCCTTTTTAAGGGCGGAAGCTATCTGGTTTTGGCGCTCGTTGTTCTTTCTCGCCATGGCGTCCAAATTCGAGTCGAAGAATCGATACTGGTCACGACCGGACTGCTTGGCGTGATACATGGCCATGTCAGCCTGCCTGAGCAGGGTTTCGGGCTCGGAATCGTTTTCAGGATAAAGCGCGATGCCTATGCTCGTCGACACCGACATCGGCATGTCCTCGATCTTGAACGGCATTTTGATCGTTCCCATGATGCGCTCCAGGCAGTGCATCACTTCCATTTTGTCCGAGGCTTCCTGCAGGACGATGAACTCGTCGCCGCCCAGGCGCGCGACCGTGTCTTCTGCGCGCACTGCATTCTTGAGCCGCTGGGCTACCTCCTTGAGCATCATGTCCCCGGCAGCATGGCCGAGCTGGTCGTTTACGCCCTTGAATCCGTCCAGATCGATGAACATGACGGCCAAAAGGTTGCCCTGGCGTTTCACGCTGGCCATGGAATGGATCAGTCTGTCGTGCAGCAGTACCCTGTTGATCAATCCGGTCAATGCATCGTGCCCCGCATGCCAGAGAAGATGCTGGCTGGCACTGATGTCGTGAAAGGCGGTCACTGTGCCTGCAATGCGTCCGTCTTCAACGAGTATGGGGGCTGCGGTTTCGTCTATGCCGATTTCGGAGCCGTTTCTTGACACGAGCAGCAGGCTTTTCCTGGGAGAAATGACGCTGTTCAGGCGCAGCGCCTCCAGAGCCGGGTTCTCTGAAATTTCGCGACTCGCTTCGACGAGGGTACTGAAAACTTCGGAAATGGGGCGGCCGATCGCCTTATCCATCGGCCATCCTGTCATTTTTTCCGCCAGGGGGTTTAGATAGGTGACCCGCCCCTTTTCGTCCGTGGCGATCACGCCGTTGCCGATCGAACGCAGGATGGATTGGAATCTTGCCTTTTCGTATTCGGCCTGCTTTTTTTGAGAGATATCGGAAAAGAAGCCGAGCGCATGTCCTTCCATCGGCACGAGATTTGCCTCGTACCATGCATTCTCGATGGAAAATTCGACCGGGCCCGAGGCTTTTCCCTCTAAAACCACATTCAACGCCTGGCCCATTCTTTCCGCGGCATCGGGTGAGAGCCTGCTGTTGAGCAGCGCGCCCGGCTCGAATGGCATGAGGGAGTCGGAAAGAATTTCAATGCATCTGCCCTTGACGTCGAAGAGTGCGCTCCCCAAGGGAATCGCCCTGAAGAAATGTCGCCACTTTTCCCATGAACGGTTGTTCGCTTTGCGGTTAATCGCAAGAATGAATGCGGCAAGCGCAAATGGTGGTCTGTGAAGGGCGGCAGGCTGATGAGCGGGCAGGAAAAGGAATGCAATGCTCGACAGGGCGGTCCGCAGTGCGTGATTAGTTTTTTCAATCATATCTACCGCAGATAGCGAGTTAACACTATCTACAGTAGAATAATTTCTGCATTATGCAACGGGAAGTTAGACCTTCTCCGTTTCCCTTGCGAAATTGAGGGCGATTTTTCCATCATCGTCCACGTCGACCTCGACTTCGCCGCCATCGGCCAGTCTGCCGAACAGGAGTTCGTCGGCCAGCGCGCGTCTGATCGTGTCCTGGATCAGTCTTGCCATGGGTCTTGCGCCCATCTGCGGATCGAAGCCGTTTCTGGCGAGATAGGCCTTGAGCTCTGCCGAGAAGGAAATTTCGACTTTCTTCTCGTGCAGTTGCTCTTCAAGCTGGATCAGGAGCTTGTCCACGATTCGCAAGATGATTTCCTCGTCGAGCGGCGCGAAGGAAATGATCGCGTCGAGCCTGTTCCTGAACTCCGGGGAAAAGTGTCGCTTGATCTCGGTCATTTCGTCCCCGGGTTGCTTGGTCTGGGTGAAGCCGATCTGGGTCTTCGCCAGGGATTCCGCGCCTGCATTGGTCGTCATGATGATGATCACGTTCCTGAAGTCCGCGCGCCTGCCGTTGTTGTCGGTCAGCGTTCCGTGATCCATCACCTGGAGCAGGATGTTGTAGATGTCGGGATGGGCTTTCTCGATTTCGTCGAGAAGAAGAACGGAATAGGGGTGCTTGGTGACGGCTTCTGTAAGGAGGCCGCCTTGCTCGAACCCGACGTATCCGGGAGGTGCGCCGATCAGCCTGGATACCGCATGGCGCTCCATGTATTCGGACATGTCGAAGCGGATGAGTTCGATGCCGAGCGCATAGGCAAGCTGTTTGGCCACCTCCGTCTTGCCGACCCCTGTGGGTCCCGAGAAGAGGAAAGCGCCGATTGGCTTGGTGGGATTGCCCAGTCCGCTCCTTGTCATCTTGATCGCGGAAGACAAGGCCTCGATGGCTTTTTCCTGGCCGAAAACGACAGCTTTCAGATCTCGCTCGAGCACCTTGAGGGTCGTCCTGTCGTCGGAGGATATCTGGCGCGGCGGGATGCGCGCGATCTTGGCGATGATGTCCTCGATGTCCTGCTTGCCTATCGTCTTCTTCTGTTTGGATTTGGGCAGGATGCGCTGGGCTGCGCCGGCCTCGTCGATCACGTCGATCGCCTTGTCGGGGAGATGCCTGTCGTTGATGTAGCGCGCGGAAAGCTCGGCTGCCGTGGACAGGGCAGCTGAACTGTACTTGACCTGGTGGTGCGCTTCGAATCTGGATTTCAGGCCGCGCAAAATGGCGATGGTGTCGGCAATGCTGGGTTCTTCCACGTCGATCTTCTGGAATCGACGGGAAAGCGCATGGTCCTTTTCGAATATGCCCCTGTATTCCGTATAGGTCGTGGCGCCTATGCATTTCAACTGTCCCGAGCTCAGGGCGGGCTTCAGCAGGTTGGATGCGTCAAGCGATCCTCCCGAAGCTGCGCCAGCGCCGATCAGCGTGTGGATTTCGTCGATGAAGAGGATGTTGGCTGGATGGTCCGCGAGTTGCTTCAGGACGGCTTTCAGCCGTTGCTCAAAGTCTCCGCGGTATTTCGTTCCGGCCAGAAGCGAACCCATGTCGAGCGAATAGACCCTGCTTTGCTTCAGCAGGTCGGGCACCTCTCCTTCGATGATTCTTCTCGCCAATCCCTCGGCGATTGCCGTTTTGCCGACCCCGGCTTCCCCTACGAGCAGCGGATTGTTCTTGCGTCTCCTGCAAAGCGTCTGGATCACCCTGTCGAGTTCCTGGTCCCTGCCGATCAGGGGGTCGATCTTGCCTGCAAGAACCATGGCATTGAGGTTGACCGTGTAGGATTCGAGGGCGCCTGAAGGCGACTGTTCATGTTCTCCTTCGGTTTCCACTTCGGCCTTTTCGGGACTTCCCATGCTGCTCTTGCTGATGCCGTGGGAAATGTAATTCACGACATCCAGCCTCGTGATGCCGCGCTGGTGCAGGAAATGCACGGCATGGGAATCCTTCTCGCCGAAAATCGCAACCAGCACGTTGGCGCCAGTCACTTCCTTCTTGCCGGATGACTGGACATGCAGGATGGCGCGCTGGATGACGCGCTGGAAGCCGAGGGTGGGTTGCGTGTCGATCTCTTCCGTTCCGGATACGATGGGGGTGTGCTCGTTCAGGAATTCGTTGAGCGAATGGCGCAGGTCATCGATATCGGCGCCGCACGCGCGCAGCACTTCTGCCGCAGCGGGATTGTCGAGCATGGCGAGCAGCAGGTGCTCGACCGTGATCAATTCGTGTCGCTTCTGTCTCGCATCGACGAAGGCCATGTGCAAACTGACTTCAAGTTCCTGGGCAATCATTTACTTTCCTCCATCACGCATCGCAAAGGGTGCTGGTTCTGCCTCGAAAAGGCGACAACCTGTTCCACCTTTGTTTCGGCGACATCCTTGGGATAGGTGCCGCATACCGCCTGGCCCTCTCTATGTACTTTGAGCATGATTCGCGTTGCTTGTTCTCTGTCTTTCGAAAAAAAGCGTTGCAATACCACGACCACGAATTCCATGGGAGTGAAATCGTCATTCAGAAGCAGCACGTTATACATGGCGGGCGGCTTCAGACCGAGCTTTTTCGGTTGGATGACGGTGTTCTCTGCTGCAGCCATGATTCAATTCTAACCATTTCCAGCAAAACATCAACCGGCCACAATCAGGGTCTTTGGCCTGATTGACTGGGCTGCCGAGACTTGCTATAGTTACGTTCTCTGACGCGGGGTGGAGCAGTCTGGCAGCTCGTCGGGCTCATAACCCGAAGGTCGAAG
>JAJZPK010000082.1 GCA_021811205.1 Pseudomonadota bacterium | reverse complement strand
CGCCAAGGCGGAGGAAATCGTAGCCGCATTGAAGCGCGATCTGGACGGGAACGCTTCTGCCGAGGTGAGCGGCAACCCGATGTCGGTGAACAGGCTCGAATGGGAGCACATCCAGAGCGTTCTCGCCGAAAACAACGGCAACATCTCGGCAACCGCAAGGAGCCTCAACATGCACAGAAGAACCCTGCAGAGAAAGCTCTCCAAGAAGCCCGTCAAGAGCTGAAGCCCTATCGTAACAAAAGGTATCTTCGGCAAGAGCGGCGAGCTCGCTGGGCTATACTTTGATTCATCCCCTCTTCTTCCGATCCTGGAGCCCGCAATGAAAGCAGCTCTGTTTTTCCTTCTTGCAGTGATATTCGCTTTTCCTGCTGGCGCTGAGCGCAGGGAAGACGGTCGATACCACGAAGAAGGGCGCCGTCACGAGGAAAGATGGCACGGCGACATCCGTCAATTCCGCAATCGGGACCTTCCGCGCTGGCGGGCAGGAAAGTGGCATCACGAATTCCACGATGGGCGTCTCGGATGGTGGTGGGTCGTCGGAACGATCTGGTATTTCTATCCCCGCCCGGTCTATCCCTACCCCGACCCCTACGCGCCTCAGGTCATCCTGCCCCCTGCTCCGCCTCAATACTGGTATTACTGTTCATCCTCAGGCGCCTATTATCCCTACGTGCCGGTCTGCCCTGAAGGATGGAAAATGGTCCCGGCCGCCCCTCCAAGGTAGGGTCATGTCCGCCCTGGTCATCCGTTCTCTCGCCAAGGAATTCGGCTCGATTGTTGCAGTCGAATCCATGACGCTTTCTGTCGAGGAAGGCGAGGTTTTCGGTCTATTGGGCAGGAACGGCGCCGGAAAGACGACTGCGATCAAGATGCTCACAACGCTTCTCCCCCCTACTTCCGGAAGCGCCCTTGTCGCAGGCTACGACATCGTCGGCCAGCCAAGCGAAGTGAGAAGGATGATCGGTTACGTTCCACAGGAGCTTTCTGCGGACGGCGAGCTGAGCGGATACGAAAATCTCCTCGTCTTCGCCCAGCTCTACGACATTCCACGATCGAGAATCAAGGAAACCATCAACAATGCCCTCGAGTCGATCGGGCTTGCGGATGCTGCAGACAGACTCGTGCGCTCCTATTCGGGGGGCATGATCAGGCGCCTTGAAATCGCCCAGTCCACCATGCACAGCCCCAAGGTGCTTTTTCTGGACGAGCCGACGGTCGGTCTCGATCCTGTCGCAAGAGAAGAGGTCTGGGCGCATATCGAACATCTTGCAGAAGGAAGGAAAAGCACGGTTTTTCTCACCACTCATTACATGGAAGAAGCGGACAGGCTCTGCGGCAGGGTGGCGATCATGCACAGGGGAAGGATAGTCGCGATGGATACGCCTTCCGCGCTGAAAAAATCGATCGGAGGGGACGATTCGACCCCGCTCGACGAGGTTTTCATACATTTCACAGGGGGAACGCCCGAACAGGAAGGAGGCTACGATGACACGGCCGCAAAGCGGCATATCGCCCGCCGTCTCGGATAGAAACATCGTCCTCGGCTTTTTCGGAAAGACCTTCTCCATCGCCTCGATGGAAATGAGAAAGCTGCGTCACGACCCGACGGAGCTCTTCACCAGGGCAATCCAGCCTGTTCTCTGGCTGCTTCTTTTTGGTCAGGTATTCAGCCGGAGGGGAATCATCCCGACAGGGGGGCGTCCGTACATCGATTTCCTGGCGCCCGGTATACTCGCGCAGAGCGTGCTGTTCATCGCGATTTTCAACGGCATTTCCATCATCTGGGAGCGCGACCAGGGAATCGTCTACAAATTCCTCGCGAGCCCGACTCCCCGTTCGGCCCTCGTCATGGGGAAAGCCCTTTCTTCGGGCGCAAGAGCGCTTTCACAGGCGATCATCATTTACCTGCTCGGACTGAGCCTCGGCGTATCGCTGAGCTGGGATCCTGCATCCCTCCTTGGCGTATCGCTGCTCATCCTGCTCGGCGCAGCGCTTTTTTCGACCTTCTCGCTCATCATCGCATGCCTCGTCAAGACGAGGGAGAGATTCATGGGCGTGGGACAGGTTCTCACCATGCCCCTTTTCTTCGCAAGCAACGCAATCTACCCGACATCATTGATGCCTACTTGGCTCCAGAAGATATCCCATCTCAACCCGCTCACCTATCAGGTAGATGGCCTGAGGGCCTTGATGCTGAAAGGCGGAATAAGCGATTTCGGTCTCGGTCTCGATTTCATCGTTCTGGCCGCTTCCCTGACTTTGCTCGTCGCAATCAGCGCATGGCTCTATCCAAACATCGCAAGATAGCCTGGCTTAGGCTTCCTTGAGCAACTCGGAGGATTGCAACCTGCCGCGTCCGAGGCGCTTGGCCTCATAGAGGGCATTGTCGGCGAGGCGGAAGAATGTTCCGATGTCCTTCATCTCCTGATCCTTGCCGGAAAACGTGGCGACGCCGATGCTGACCTTTCCGTCCACGCCTTCCAGAATATGGCCCGCCTTCTCGCAAGCGACCCTGTGGTCGGAAAAAAGCAGGACGGCGAATTCGTCCCCGCCGATTCGGAAGGCGTAATCCACCTTGTCGCGTATGGCGCTCGTGAGCACTCGGGCGGTTTCGACAAGAAGCCTGTCTCCAGCCTGATGCCCGAATTCGTCGTTGACCGACTTGAAGTTGTCAAGATCGACGAGAAGAAGGGAAACAGGGCCATCCTTCTGCCTCAGGGCATGCCGGAAAGCCTGTTCCAGGCGTTCATCGAAGGCGCGCCGGTTGAACAATCCGGTGAGCGGGTCCTGCAACGAGAGAAGCGCCACCTTCTCCTCGCTGAGCTTGCGTTGGGTAATGTTGTGGTGGGAGATAACGTACAGTTCCCCGGGAACGACTGCAGCGATTCGCATCATGAACCAGCGCTTCTCGGTCGGACTGTGGCAGGGATATTCCCTGGAAAAGGAGGGAAGCCTGCCTTCCAATACCCCTCTGATGCCGTTCGCAGCATCGGAGGTTTCAGCAGCATCGAGGGCAGCGAGGTAGTTTTCGCCCACCCATTCGATGCCATGCGGCATGCCGTTCCTCGCGCCGAATTCCATCCATGCATGGTTGACGTAGCGGATCGTTCCGTGCGCGTCGACGAGCGCAATCTGCTCGTCAAGCGAGTCCAGAACGAGGTCGAAGGGAAGGCTCGGTGATGGATTTCTCAAAGGTTCGAGGGGGTTAGGCAGAAAATGCCTTCAGGATATCCGAAATTCGCACTGAATGCATCGTTGCCGAATGACGCCTAGACACGGTCATTCGGCCTCGGGGTTGAAGAACTGCACCCTGTTGCGCCCTCCCTGCTTCGCCTTGTACATGGCCTGGTCGGCATAACGAAGGAGCCCGCTTCCGTCCGCATTCGTGTCCGGGTATATCGCGACGCCCATGCTCGCGGAGATGCGCACTTCGTTGCCCTGAACATGATAGGGCTGGCCGATTTCGTCCTTTATCCTTGAAACCAGCAGAAGGCATTCTGCCTCGTCGGAAAAATTCGAAAACACCAGGACGAATTCGTCTCCGCCCAGCCTTGCGACGGTGTCCGTGGCGCGCGATGCGGAAATCAGCCTCCTCGCCACCTCGATCAGCAAAAGATCGCCCGCTTCATGGCCAAGATTGTCATTGACGAGCTTGAATCCGTCGAGGTCCATGAAGCATACGGCGAGCTTGTCGCCGCTGCGCTGCGCCTGGGCGATAGCCATGTCGAGCCGGTCGTTGAGCAGCATCCGGTTGGGCAAACCCGTCAGGACATCATGTTGCGCCATGCGCTCGAGCTGCTGCTGATGGTTCTTGATGTCCGATATGTCAGAAAAAAGCGCGACATAACGCACGGTTTCCCCTTCATCGTTTTTCACCGCCGAAAGAATCAGCCGCTCCGGATAAATTTCCCCGTTCTTTCGCTTGTTCCATATTTCCCCTGTCCAATGCCCTTCCTCGATGATCTTGTGCCACATGCCTTCGTAGAATTCCCGATCATGTTTCCCCGAGCGAAGTATATTGGGGTTCTTGCCCAGCACTTCTTCCCGTTCGTATCCGGTGATGATGGTGAATGCAGGATTGACTTCCAGTATCTTTGCATTCGTATCGGTGATGACGATGCCTTCATCGGCATGGTGAAACACGCTGGAGACCATCCTCAGGTATTCGTCGGCATCCCTGCGTTCCGTGACATCGTTGATGACCCCGAGGAAATGAGTCAGCTTCCCTTGTTCATCCCGGACGGGCGCAATGTGTAACCTGTTCCAGAAAAGCGAGCCGTCCTTCCTGTAATTGCGCAGGGTCGCCCTGCCGCTTCGGCCGTCCCTCAGGCTGGCTCGAATCATTTCCAGCTCGGGCTGGTCCTTGTCTTCTCCCTGCAGGTAGCGGCAATTTCTGCCCAGCAACTCCTCTTCCGAATAGCCTGTGATTTCCTCGAATGCATGATTCACGTAGACCAGCGGCAAATCGGAAGCCCGTGCATCGGCGATGGCAATGCCGTCGGTGCTCGCGTTCAATGCGTTCGACTGTATCCTGATCATCGCTTCGCTCTTCCTGCGCTCCGTGATGTCCCGCGCGGAATTGAAAAGCACGGGCTTTCCTTCCAGCTCGAGCGGATATGCGCTCACCTCGACATCGATTATTTTGCCGTTCTTGCGCTTGTGCCGGGTTTCGAAGAGCGTTCTTTCCTGCCCGGAGAATTGCATCATCAACGCTTCCCGGAGCCCGGATTCGGAAAAGGATGCGTCCCAATGCGAAACATTCATGCCGATCATCTCTTCTCGCGAGTAGCCCAGCATGTCGCAGAATGAATCGCTGCATTCGATCAGGTTTCCATCGCTATCGAGAATGTGGATGCCGTCGCTCGCATTTCTCAGCAGCAGCAGGCTCTTTTCGTTCGCCCGCTGCAAGGCCTCGTTGCTTTCGATGACCTTCTTTCTTGAATCGATGAGCTTCTGGACGAGCGGGGACACCATCCAGGAAAGCATCAGGGCGCCAAGCATGACGAATGCAGCCAGAATAATGGCGATGTATTTCAACTGTCCGGTAACAGGCCCGTAAAGCTCGGACTGATCCATCTTCAGGACCAAACCGAGGCCGGTGTCGGCAAGCGGCGCATAGGCGGCCACCACGTCCTGCCTCCGATAATCCTTGGCGAAAATGGCGCCCGTCTTCCCTTCCAGGGCGTAATTCATGGGCAGCGCCTTGTCCTCCACGATGCGGTCAAGGCGTTGGAACCTGTTTCCCGAAATCCGCCTCAGGTAGCAATCCATGGCATTCGGAATGTGGAGCGCGCCGCACAAGGCAAATTCGCTGGTACGACCGAGTGAGGCCATGTCCGCAATGGCCGAATTCAGCGGCAGAAGGTCAGTTTCAGTGACGATGCTCCCGATGCGCTTTCCATCCTCACCGAGAACCGGAGCTCTGACATGCATGATGAACTCGTTTTTCCATAGAAGGGATGCGCCGTTTTTCAGGATGAGCTGGTCGGAATTCTGCATGAATCTGCCTGCAGAGGCCAATTCCCTGCCTTTTGCATCATAGTAGGCAACGGCGCTGAATTTGTTCGGAGAAACGAAGGATTGCGCAATCCGGTTCAGCGTGTCCATGCTTGCCCGGTCACCCGGATCTCGATTGATCCGGGTCAGGTTGTCGACGATGAACGGCCTTGTGGCCATCATGTACGCATTATTGACGGCGTTGGCGATGCTTGCTTCGAGCAGCGCACTGCCGCTTTTCAGGGAAGACTGGAGGCTTTTGCTGAGCATGGCCTCCGACTCATCCAGCATCACGACATACACGGAAATGCCTGCGGACAGCGTCAGCAGCATCAGGATCATGAAGCCGACCAGCGTTATCTTGTGTTTGTCCGACTCCAAGCAGCCTCCTCGAATGCTCGATACCCCCTTATTGAATTCTATATGATAATGAGCCTCAGTCTTGCAGTTCAGAAATCGTTTTCCGGACGAACCCGATTCTTGACCCAGATCAATGGATGACCGATCGATAGGGATTATGCTTATCAGCATTCGTTAATATATCGGAGGTCCCATGGTCCGCAGCCTGCTTCCTTCATTTCGTCTCAAGGGAAAAAAACTGCTTCCCATCGTCCAGGGCGGCATGGGGGTCGGCGTATCGGCGCACAGGCTCGCAGGCGCTGTGGCTTCGACAGGCGCAGTGGGAACGATCGCCAGCATCGACCTGAGGCACCATCATGCCGACCTGCAATTGCGGGGCTGCAGGGAGAAATCCGAGCTGGACAGGATGAACCTGATCGCACTCGACCGCGAGATACGCGCGGCACTCGAGCTTGCAGGTGGATCCGGCATGGTTGCTGTCAATGTCATGAAGGCAGTCACGGAGCACGCGGCGCTCGTCAGGCAGGCTTGCGAGAGCGGAGCGCAGGCGATCGTCATGGGTGCGGGACTTCCCCTGGACCTTCCCGATCTGGCGCAAGAACATCCTGAAGTCGCGCTGATTCCCATCCTTTCCGATGCGCGTGGAGTGAATCTCGTCCTGAAAAAGTGGATGAGAAAGGGACGTCTTCCGGATGCAATCATCATCGAGCATCCGCGCTATGCAGGCGGTCATCTGGGCGCCCCGAACCCTGATGAAATCGGAGACCCTCGCTTCGATTTCAAGGTCGTCCTGCATGAGGTGCTGAATTCGTTCAAGGAAATCGGGATCGAGAGCGAGCGAATTCCGCTCATCCCGGCAGGCGGAATCAACACGCACGAAAAGATAAAGGCGCTTCTTTCTCTGGGGGCAAGTGCCGTTCAGATCGGAACGCCTTTCGCGGTGACACTTGAGGGGGATGCGCATCCCAACTTCAAGAAGATACTTGCCGATGCCAAGCCGGAGGATATCGTCACCTTCATGAGCGTCGCAGGGTTGCCTGCGCGCGCGGTGGTCACACCATGGCTGAAAAACTACCTGAATCGCGAAAAGAAGCTGCAAGATTGCGCGAGCGCTGAAAGGGAGCGCTGCGCATCCGGCCTCGGCTGCCTGCTGCATTGCGGATTGAGGGACGGGAACCCGAAGGCCGGGCAGTTCTGCATCGATGCCCAGCTCGCTGCCGCTCTGAAGGGCGACATCAGGAAAGGGCTCTTCTTCAGGGGATCGGAGCCCCTTCCCTTTGGAAATGCGATCAGATCCGTGCGGGAATTGATGAGCTATTTTATGACGGGGATGAAGCTGTGCAGCCTGTGACAGGATGAAGCCGCCCGAATCATCGAGCAAACTGCCAAGGGTTCGATGCGCTGCGCAGCTTTTCCAGCCTGATGCAGCAACGCCTCCCTGAAATAATATTCGAGCACGCTTGCGCGATACATGAGAGTTTTTCAAGGCTTCGTTTTTCATTTTCTTGAACCGAACAGGGCCATGGGTTTACAGACTCGCTTGGCGGAATTGCGGGAATGCAAAGAGGATCGCAGCCATTTCCCCGCATTCATGTTAGCATCACCTTATAGAGTGGCCGGGCCTGGAAAACTCCTGCCCGATATTTTCATCTGAAACGACATTCATCCCTGGAAGCCCTACATGCGCTCAGGCCCTCGCGAAATTTCGACGCCTTTCAGGCCGATTCCCCTCGAAATCCCGGAAGGGATGAAACACAACGAATTCTTCAACAGCACCGAGAATCTAGAAGATCTGATCAATAACAACGGCCTGCTGGTCAATCCGGAAAACCTGCTTCTTTACCGCAAGGCATTGGGGCACAGCACGGAATTCGACTGCTCGATCATCTACAACACGTCCAAGCTCATCCTCAACCCGCTCGGGCGTCCCGTGAGGCGAACCCAGGTATCCGAAGATGTTAAGCATGCCTGGAACAGGATGAACCAGATCATCATCGACTACATGCTCGAACAGTATCCCGACCCGGAAGAAGCATTGATTCTGGCGGGAGAAGCGAGCCTGGATGCGACCTGGCCGCTCTCCTCCCCTGGAGTGCCGAGCATCAGGATGCTGCACAACCATTTCGTCGTCTTCCCCATGGAGGAGTTGAGGCGCGCGAAACTGGCCGACCCCGACAATCCCAACCTCACCGACGGCGGCCAGCACAGCCTTTTCCAGGCCTACATGCGCGACGTCTACAGGGAATTCTTCGAAAGAGCGCTGGATCTCAGGATATTGAAGCCCGCGAGCGATCTGGACGCCTGCATCAGGCTCACGGGATATCCCCAGGGACTGCCGAGCTGGGAAGTATCAAACGGCGCTAACGCGCTCAGGGACGTGCATTTCTGGAAGGAATACGATGAAGTGCTGAAGGGCTTCATCGACTTCTACAGGACCTTCTTTTCCCAGGTTTCCACTCACAACGCCCCCATGCTGCCCGACGTCCATTTTCCGGAAGAAGTCGAAAGCGTGCTGCTTTTCAACAACGACTTCATGAAGACGGCAAAGAAAGTGAGGGACCACTGCATCACGGACGCCAAATATGCGAATGCGATCAGATGGCAGCCCGCCTTCAAGCAGCTCATCTACAGGAACGACAGCGGCAAGCTGATCGTCACCATCAGCCAGAACTCGATCGGCAATGCGATCACCGAACTGCTCGGCGTGGTGGTGAACAGGTTGCCTGACGAAGAAGCCTATGCAAGGTGCGAGCCCGCACTGATCGCGCGCCTCATGGAAGTGCGACGCCGCCTGGTCGAGGCCGACCTCGGCGAAGGGATGGCAACGGCTTACTGGCCTAAGGAATGAGCGGCATTTCGCCTCAAACCTCCCCTGCAAGAAACAGCCCCAAGGGCTCCGACCCGGCCTCGCGAGCGCTTCAAGCCCGGGGTGACCCGTGCCATGCAACAGGTTCATGTGGGCGACGGAACAATTTTGCTTCACTGAAACGAAAATAGATGTTGCAATTCTTGCGAATATGGAGGATAGTGCGCAGCAGCGATTCTCAAGTTCTGTCATAGCTGTTCGGTTTTTTACCCGCTACTACTCCCGGTATTCTTCCCTGTTCTGCTGCCTTGACCTTCGTCCTTTGGGGGAAAAATCCCCTCTATTTATTTTCTGGAGATTCAAGATATGGCAACAGGTACGGTAAAGTGGTTCAATGATTCCAAGGGTTTCGGCTTCATTACCCCGGAAAACGGGGGCGATGATCTCTTCGCCCATTTTTCCGCAATCCAGGGTTCCGGGTTCAAAACCCTGACCGAAGGACAGCGTGTCACGTTCGATGTGACCACCGGACAAAAAGGCCAACAGGCCTCCAACATCCGCGCTGCGTAAAGCGCCCGAAACTGCGCTACCGAAGAACCCGGCTTATGCCGGGTTTTTCTTTGCCGTTTTCCCGGATTTCGCATCTTCAGTCATGGCGCCCGATGCGGATCATCCCGATCCTTGCGTACGCGCAACTCCGGAAATGCGAGCGAATCGGCAAATCAGGCCGGATACGGCGAGAACTGGTCGGCGACCGCCCACCACCGACCATTTTCCATGACAAGGAAGAACATGTCTCTGCCGCCCATGTCGATCGCCTGTCCGCCCATTTCGAAGGACATGTCGAAGTAATAGGCGACGACGGCCGAGCTGCCGTAGACCTGTATGACCGGGTCGATTTCCTCCCAGCGATGGATGCGAGCTGCCTCGCAAAAGCCTTTCCATGCGGCGATGCAGGCAGGCCCGCCGTCCAGGCGGTTGCGGTCCGTTGCGGTGATGGCGACCATGTCAGGATGGAAGAATTCGGACAGATCGTCCGGGTTGCCCTTCGTCCATGCGTCGTTCATCGCTCTTACTGTGGACCATATTTCCTGCTTGACCGGATCGGTGAAAGCAACCAACGCAACCTCCCTTGAATATTTTATGGTCTGATGTACTGCTCGAGTGGCGGGTCGGTTCAATCCTCTTCGACGAGAAACAGTCTCACGATCGACGACGAACCCAGACAATTCCAGCACCATATTAAGGATGAAGAACAATAAAATCAATGGCGATTCAAAAGGCTGGAGTCATTCCAAAATCCCGTAGAACGAAGCTTGCCGCAAGCCCGGCGATTGCTGCGTATTTTGCTCCTATGGCACAGTCAAATGCCCGCCCATCCAGATGCATGGGTGTTGCTGATCGAATGCGGC
>JAJZPK010000081.1 GCA_021811205.1 Pseudomonadota bacterium | reverse complement strand
TGATGTGGATCAGGCCGCCCGGTCCGATCGCACGGATCTGTTTTCCAAGGAGAGAAAGAGCGGACGCAGGAAGGTCGAATGATGCATGTCTGATTTCGATGGAACCTGGCCTGAAGACGAGTTCCATTCCGGAATCGAATTTCATGTGGAGCCTGCCGAGGAAAATTTCCGGAACTGCGATTTTCCAGGAATAGTTGCCCGAAATTTTTCCCGAGATGCCGAGGGTTCCGGAACCGTGCCAGAGCGTGCCTTCGGCGTTCGAGAGCCTGAGAACGCCTCCCGAATAATGATCCAATATCCTGTCAAGGAAGGATGCTGGCAATGTTGCGATCAGAAATGCAAAATAAAGCAAAAGGCCTGCAGCGATGCGCTTCAAGAAGTCCTCCCGAAAACGGCGCTGATCTTCACGTTCCCCGCCTCGTCGAGTTTCTCTATGTGGGCCGATTCGAGCTGGATGCGGTCATTTTTTCCGAGTTTCTCAATCCAGACGACCCATGTCCGGAATTGAACTGGTGAGAACTCCGCGGCCACGTGATCCTGTCCAACGATGCTTTTGAGCCCGATATGTACGACTCTGGCCGAAACCTCGATTTCTTCCCTTATTCCGCCGCGATGGCCGGACATGCGATTTTTCAGTCTGTCGACTTCGAGTGCCTCACCCCGCATCATGGCAAGCTTGGAGCGCAGGACGGGAAGTTCCGCATCCAGGCGGCCTGCCGCCTTTTGTCCAGGGAGCCAGATGAAAGCGTAAAGGAGACTGGCCGACACAAAAAGGGCGGCGAAGACCAGCACTTTGCGTTCCCTTTCATTGCGCTCGCTCCAGAATTTTTTCAGATGGTCTTTCATGTCGCTCCCGATGCGATATGGAGTCTGACGGAAACAGTCTGGCCCTTTGTTTCCACTTTCTTCTGTTCCGAGTGGATGCCCGCCTGAACCAGTTTCCTTTTGAAGTCTTCAAGCGCATCCATGCTGGGAAAATCGATGGACAAGTCCAGGCCGGCTTGAGAATAGTCGATTCCCGAAAGACTGCCGGGCGGAAGTTGGTCGATCTGGGGGGAAATCGAAGCGAGCTGCGCGATGAAGCCTGATCCATCCTGCTGCTTCATGTCTTCCAGCTTCCGCTGCATCTGGAGCGGCGCATCGACGACGATTCTGGCTTCAGGGAAAGTTTTTCTGAAGATTTGCTCCATTTCCGAAAGCAGAGCCTTTTTCTCTAGGGACAGATGCGCCCAGTTGTAAACGATTCCCGAAAATTGCAGAACCAGAACTGCGAGAATCATGAAAAGGGCAGGTCGGTAGGGCTTCCAGTCGATCTCTTCGCTTTTTCTCGAAAACTCCCCGAAAAGCAGATCGAACGAGGTCGCCGCTTCGCCCGTTTTCCAGTTCCATTCATCGTCCCTGACGCATGGAACGCCAAGGAGTGTGCTCCATTTTTCGAGGTCTGGACATTCTTGCGCATGAACCACGATTTTTTCGGGTTTGTCGTTCGACAATGCGAGTTTCAGCGCGAGGGGAGGTTCCAGCCCGTTCGAATCGAGGCAATGGGCGGCATATTCCCCCGTTTTCAGGAATCCGCCCGATTCGTCCAGAACGAGCGCCCAGGATTTTTGCGGCAGGGCAGGCATCAGCGATTCGACAGTCATCCGCCTGGGCTTCAGGCCCGCCTTCTCGATTCTTTCCAGCCGCGATCTCATCCATTCCTTGTCGACGACGGCGAGCAATGTGCGCCCGCTTGGCAATTTCGGTCCGGGGACGACATGATTCCTTTCGGGATCAGAAATCACTGATTCCTCAACGGCGAAGGCGGCTATCTCGGAAAGGCGTCTGGTCCTGGGCAGTTCGGCATGGGCCAGAAAAATGCGGGACGCCGGGGCGATCAATTCGCACTCGTCGCATGCGGGAAAGGGCTCCTCATGGCCGGAAAGCAGCAGTTTTCCGCCCTCTGTCAGCGCCCATTCCATTGCCGTATCCATGCGGATTCTGAGGCGCTTCACGATCTTTCCCATACCTTTCTCGGCCAGGCTGCGCCTTCCCGATCAAGCATCGTATGCATGATCACCCTGGATCTTCCCTGGGCGGCCTCCACGGTCACCAGGAAAAACTGGCTTGCTACCTGTATTTCAGAATAGGGAATCGGGATGTTCTTGTCCTGGATTCTCGATGCGAAATCGCCCACATCAGAAAAATAATGCTGGCTCCGGCTGTAGGCGAGTTCTCTTGCGGCGCTCACGGTCAGGCCGGGCACGATTGCACTCAGAACTTCGGGGGGCGCGGTGTTGACGTTGATTGTCGTGGGGCCGGGAATGGCAGTCACGTAAGGCTTCAGCATGTTTATCGTTGTCTCGTCGAAACCCTTGATCATGGATAGTTCTTCTATTCCCTCAAGCGGCATATTAGCCGCCCGGTAAGGATCAGGCAATCCGAGATAGTATGAACTTTCGGCGCCTCCCGGGCTCTGCACTTCTTCGTCCGCGTCGATCCAGTCCGCGACGGCCTGGGCGAGATCCGGGTTCAGCTGGAGCAGGGTCAAGAGCCTTCTGAAGTTGCCGAGTTGCACGGGATCGGTCTTTCCGCCGACGGCGAGATTGTTCAGATTGAAAAGCCCCTGCTGGTCCGTAATGTATCCGGAAATTGTTCCGTTATCCACGGGCATGGGCGGGAGACTGGATGACCATGCCTCTCCCACATAATCGACCACATTGTTTCGCGCATCGTCGTTCAATACGGCGGCAGCGAAGTCGGTGCCGGCAAGGGCGAGCCATTTGGCATCGCCATGGCTTTCGTGGTTTTCAAGCCTGCGTATCCAGATGCTCTGGCGTGACGCGAGGGATGCGGCGAGGACGGCGGCAAGCGCCACGATCAGGATCGCCATGACGACCGCGGTGCCCGACTGCTTCATAGGAGCGAAAACATCCGCACGATCTTTTCTCCCGAATCCAGGGTGATGCTCGCTTCGACCGCCTTGGGCCGCACCTGGCCGGGAAGCGGCCAGACGGGTGTCCAGCTGTTGTTGATCGAGAGATAGCGCAGGCTGAAATCCGTCACGTGGTCGAGCAGGGTGTAGACTGAAGGTGTAACCCCGGGCGCCTGGTCGAGATGGGACCAGACGAGTTCCTCGATTTTCCCCTTGTCGAGCCTGTAGCCTATCCTTTCAGGGCTTTCTCCGCCGCGGGAAAAGAGCAGATTGGCGTCATATTTTTCCGCATAGCTCGTCTTTCCCAGAAATTCCGGTTCGAGCATTCCGGAAGCATCCATGATCGGACGATGGGAAAGATTCGAAAAATCCTGATCGAGCCTGGAAAAGAAAAACGAGATATCGCGCCATTTCCCGGATTCTTCAGCAACGTGCTTTCTCGTTTGGAGGACCGAATCGAACCCTCTGAAAGCCATCACGGATATCAGGGCCAGGATCAGGATGGCGATGAGCAGTTCGATCAGGGTGAAGCCTTTGCTCATGGCATGGGACGCAGGAGATAGCCGTTCAGCCGGTTCGATATGCTGCCGGATTTGACGGTGATGGCGACTTTGCGGAAAAGCGGATTGGGGGTTGCGCTGATCTCTTCCTGCCATGAGAAAACGATCCCGGCCTGTTTGTCTTTTCCGCTGATCACGCCGACGCCGGGCCATGTCTGGAAGGCGGTGAGTTCGGCCATGCGGTTCTGGGCGACCCAGTCTGCGAGCATCCTTTTCCGCAATTCGTATGCGGAATCCGATGCTGAAGCCGATGCGCGCATCACCGCAGTCATGGCGATGGCGATGATGGCGAGCGCGATCAGCACCTCGAAAAGCGTGAACCCCCTGTTCATTCCACGCTCACCCTGTTCAGCGCATCGCTCGAAATGGTCATGTCAATTCCGTTCTTTTCGAGGACGATTTTGAAAGGCTTGTTGATGCCGGAAGACTTGAAGAGGAGCATTTTTCCCGGAGGCAGAA
Source organism: Pseudomonadota bacterium (assembly GCA_021811205.1). Next base: position 6,177 of record JAJZPK010000081.1, on the reverse strand, counting down.
TCGCGCCGTCCGCTTCCACTTTCACGATGCGCACATCGTCATTCAGGACATGGCTGCGATAAAAGTCGTCCCCAGTCATTTCCTGCCATGATCCGTCTTCCTTCTTCTTCCAGAAGGAATAGCTGTCTCCGCTTCCGGACCATGCGATTTCCTTGCCCGTATCCTGCGCATCCTCGGCGGTTTCCTCGAGCAGGTCGGCGAGGTGCGCAGCTTCGGTTTTCAGCGCCCGTCTGTTGTCAGGGGAAATGTTGAGGGCGGCCACAGCCGTCACGATGCCGATCACGAGCAATGCGACGAGTATTTCGACGAGCGTGAAGCCGCGCTGACCAGGGCGTGTTAACGCCCTAAAGGCTCCAGGAACCGATATCGGCGTCATTGCCTTCGCCGCCCGGGGCGCCGTCTGCGCCGAAGCTGAACACGTCGATTTGACCGTGCAGACCTGGGTTGAGGTACTGGTAGGGTTTTCCCCACGGATCGACCGGAAGGTGCTCGAGGTAGCCGCCTGATTTCCAGTTAGAGGGAACAGGCGGGGTGGTCGGCTTCTTGATCAGCGCATCAAGCCCCTGCTCGGTGGTGGGGTAGCTGTGGTTATCCAGCTTGTAGAGCTTGAGCGCCTGAACAATGGTGCCGATGTCCTGCTTCGCGGCGATGATGCGCGCCTGGTCGGGGCGGCTCATGATCTTGGGAACAATCAGGGCTGCCAGGATACCGATGATCACGATGACCACCATGATTTCGATCAGGGTGAAGCCCTGCTGCATTCTTTTCATCATTTCGGCCTGTATCGGTTAGAATGGTTTGGATGCATACGACGCGGATATTATGAGGCATATGTTCCTTTCGCTGCAACGCCAGATGGCATGGCCGGCCAACGCTGCCGCGCTGGTCATTTTGTGCTACGTGGCCGCGCGCTGGACATGGATAGTGTTCGAACCGAAGGCAGCCGTCCTGTTGCCGCTGGGCGAAACTGCCGCGAAAAGCAGGGCGGGAGAAATCGCGCATGTTTTCGGGGGGGGCATTCCCAAAGAGGCGCACCTGCCGTCCGGGCTCAGGCTCGACGGCATCTTCACGCCAGGCAAGGACGAACCCGGGGCCGCGATCTTCATCGAGGCGGGCAAGGGCAGCCGCGTCGTGCTCATGAAAGGGGAAGTTTCTCCCGGCTTCTACCTCGAGCAAATCGCCAGGGACCATGTCGTTCTGAATCACGGCGGCGCGCGCGTCGAGCTGAAGATCGAGAAGATCGCGCCGGAACTCGATTTCAATGCAAAATAATATGATAACATTCGGCTTTTTTCGAGGCGTGTCGGTGATCAGGCGGTTTAGATATTTTCTGTTTCTGCTTTGCATGGCGTCCTTCGGCGTTCGTGCCGCAGAAGACAAGGTCACCCTGAATTTTGTCAATGCCGACGCCATTTCGGTGATCAAGGCCGTCGGCAAGATCACAGGCAGGAATTTCCTCATCGATCCCAGGGTCAGGGGAACCGTCAACATCGTCTCGTCGAAACCCGTTTCGCGCTCGCTCATCTACCCCATCCTGCTTTCCGCGTTGCGGCTCCAGGGATATGCTGCGGTCGAATCGAACGGGATCACCAAGATCCTTCCGGAGGCGGACGCAAAGCAGAATTCGGGAGGCGTCCTGCTTGAGGGCAAACCTGCGCACGGCGGCGAACTCGTCACCCAGGTCTATACGTTGAAAAACCAGTCGGCAACTCAGCTTCTTCCCGTGCTGAGGCCGCTTATCGCAGCCAACAATGCGATAAGCGTCTATCCCAACGGCAATGCGCTGGTGATCACCGATTATGCAGACAACCTGAAGCGCATCGACAGCATCATCGACGCCATCGATCAGGCAGGCGGCCCTGCAGTCATTCCCTTGCTGCATGCCTCGGCTTTCGATCTTGCCCAGACCGTCAACAAGCTGATGAACGAAGGCGTGACCGATCCTGGACAGCGGCTCGTTGCGGTAGCGGACCCCAGGACGAACAGCCTGATCCTCCGGTCGGGCAGCACAGCCGTGATCAACATGGCGAGAAATCTTGTTGTGAAGCTGGATGACCAGACTGGCGAGACAGGCAACATGCACGTCGTCTATCTCAGGAACGCCACTGCCCTGAGTCTTGCAAAGACGCTCAGAGGGGCGCTCACCGGGCAGGCGTCCTCTTCCTCCTCCCAATCGCTATCGTTCACGTCCTCTTCCACGCCCAATTCCCCGGCCGCCGCCTCTGGGCACTCCTCAGCCTCATCTTCGTCGGACAGCGGCGGCATGATCGAGGCGGACGTGGATGCCAACGCGCTCATCATCACCGCGCCGGACGCGATCTACAACAATTTGCGCGCAGTCATCGATAAGCTGGACGTTCGCCAGGCGGAAATCTATGTCGAGGCCATGATCGCTGAAGTCAGCGCGGACATGGCTGCCGAATTCGGCATCCAGTGGCAGTACCTGAACGGCGTCAACGGCACTTCTGCGAGCGTCATAGGCGGAACGAACTTCGGCACGCCAGGAGGTGGGGCAAACATCATCAGCAACGCGACTAATCTGGGGACCATCGGACAGGGCCTCAACATCGGCGTCATGAAGGGGCAGGTCAACATTCCGGGCGTGGGTCAGGTGCTGAATCTGGGGCTGCTTGCAAGAGCGTTGCAGACCGACGCCAATGCAAACATTCTTTCCACCCCCAATCTGTTGACGCTCGACAACCAGGAAGCCAAGATCGTTGTGGGCCAGAATGTCCCCTTCGTCACGGGCTCTTATGCCCAGACGGGCGCTGCCACGACGGCCACGCCCTTCACTACCTACCAGCGCCAGGACGTGGGATTGATGCTGAAGATCAAGCCGCAGATTTCGGCAGGAAACATCGTCAGGCTGAGAATCTACCAGGAGGTTTCCAGCGTCGACCCGACCACGCTCAACAATCCGGCAGGCCCGACCACCAACAAGCGCTCGATCGATTCCACCGTGGTTGTGGATGACGGACGGATCATCGTCCTGGGTGGGCTGATCCAGGATTCCGTATCCGACAATGTGAGCAAGGTTCCTGTGCTGGGGGACCTGCCCTTTCTCGGGAATTTCTTCAGCTACAAGTCGAGAACCCACAACAAGACCGATCTCATGGTCTTTCTCTGTCCGCATATTCTGCGCAATGCGAAATCCTATGACGGCCTGACTTCGGAGCGCTACGACTACATCAGCGGCGCTGAAAGGAAGTCGCAGCCGGCGCCGAGCTCCGTTTTGCCCGATGTCAAGGCGCCCGTTCTGCCGCCCTTGAAAAAATGAAATCATGCAGCCCAAGAAGCTGATTCCCTATTCCTTCGCCCAGGCGAAGGGGCTTTTCGTTTCCAGCATGGGGGAGGGCATTGCCGAGATCTGCGTGAGGGTAGGGACGGGAGTTGATGCGATTGCCGAGGCGAGGCGCGCGCTCGGGGTGCCCGTGCATGCCGTCCTGCTGGATGAAATGGCGTTCGACAGCAGGCTTTCCGAAATCTATTCTCAGGCCGATTCGGCCGTTCTCGACGATTTCGAGCAAAACATCGATCTTTCCAGAATAATCGAGGAAATGCCCAAAATCGAGGATCTCCTTGAGGCCGAAGGAGACGCGCCGGTCATCAGGATGATCAATGCGCTGCTCACCCAGGCGCTCAGGGAAAACGCATCCGATATCCACTTCGAGATCTTCGAAAACCGCTCGGTGGTCAGATTCAGACTGGACGGCACCTTGCGGGATATCGTCGAACCTCACCGGGCCTTGCATGCCGCCATTGTTTCCAGAATCAAGATCATGGCGCAGCTCGACATCGCCGAAAAAAGGCTGCCCCAGGACGGCAGGATCGCGCTCAGGATCGCAGGAAGGCCTGTCGACGTGAGGGTTTCGACCTTGCCTACGGGACATGGCGAGCGGGTGGTCATGCGGCTGCTCGACAAGGATTCCGGAAAGCTGGATCTCGCCAGGCTGGGCATGAGCGATGAGGCGCTCAATCGAGTGAACGACCTGATCAATCAGCCTCACGGCATTTTCCTCGTGACGGGACCCACCGGATCGGGCAAGACGACGACCCTCTATGCTGCGCTTTCCAGGATCGACTCGCTGGCGATGAACATCATGACGGTCGAAGATCCGATCGAATACGACCTGGACGGGATCGGGCAGACCCAGGTCAACGCGAGGATAGAAATGAGCTTCGCGAAAGCGCTGCGCGCCATTCTCAGGCAGGATCCGGACGTCATCATGATAGGCGAAATACGCGATCTCGAGACCGCACAGATCGCCGTCCAGGCGAGCCTAACCGGCCATCTCGTGCTCGCCACCTTGCACACCAACGACGCCGCAAGCGCGGTAACCCGGCTCATCGACATGGGGATAGAGCCTTTCCTGCTCGCCTCAAGCCTGATAGGCGTGCTGGCGCAGCGGCTGGTGCGAAGAATCTGCAAGGCATGCCATGGTGCAGGATGCAAATCCTGCGACATGAGCGGCTACAAGGGCAGGACGGGAATCTACGAACTCATCACGGTCGACGAAGAATTGCGCCGCTTCATCCACGACGCTTCTTCCGAGCAGGATATCCGTTCGCATGCGCGGGATGCGGGCATGAAAACCCTCAGGGAAGATGGCATGCGCTGGGTGGATTCCGGGCAAACCACGCTTGAAGAGCTGCTGCGCGTGACGAAGGACTGACGATGGCCGCTTTCAGGTACGAGGCCGTAGACGGGCAGGGGCAGGTCGAGAAGGGCGTCGTCGAAATCGACACGGCGCGCCAGGCGAGGGCCCATCTGAGATCGATGGGGCTCGTTCCGATGCGCGTCTTTCCCGTCTCGGAAGAAAGCGCATCCGGCAGTTCGTTTCTCGGAAGGCGGTTTTCTGCGGCGCAGTTGAGCCTCTTCACGCGGCAATTTTCGACGCTCCTTGCAGCCGGACTTACCGTGGAGTCTTCCCTGAACGCCCTCGTCGAGCAGTCGGAAAGCGATTATGCGAGACAGATCGTCGCAGGCGTCAGAGCGGAGGTGCTTTCCGGCCAGACGCTTGCCCGTGCACTCGGAAAGTACGGCAGGGTTTTCCCGGAAATCTATCGCGCGCTCGTGCATGCCGGCGAGGAGTCGGGCGAGCTCGCCGAGGTCATGCTGAGGCTCGCCGATTACGTAGAGAGCCGCAATGCCCTGCGCCAGAAAGTGATGCTCGCCTTCCTCTATCCGGCAGCGGTGACGCTGGTGGCCATCATGGTGATCACCGGCCTGCTCGTTTACGTCGTTCCCCAGGTCGTCGGGGTATTCAGGCAAAGCCATCAGGAACTCCCGTTCCTGACGCGCGCGCTCATCGCATCGAGCGATTTTCTGAGAGCGACAGGCTGGTATTGGCTGGGGCTTCTTGCGGCAGGCATTTGGGGATTCAGACGCGCGCTGGGCAGGGAAGGCTTCAGGTATCGCTGGCACGGTTTCCTGCTTCGCCTGCCCGTGGCAGGCCCCCTCATCAGGGGGCTCAATACGGCGAGATTCGCCAATACCCTTTCGATCCTTGTCGGCAGCGGCGTGCCGCTCCTGAAGGCGCTGCAGGCAGGCGCCATGGTGGTCACGAATCTGCAGCTGCGCGCATCCGTCGAACATTCCGTGGATCTGGTGAAGGAAGGCGTTTCACTGAGCCGGGCGCTTTCCGAAGGAAAGAAATTCCCGCCCATGCTGATCCACCTCATTGCGAGCGGCGAGACGAGCGGAAGGCTCGCGCCCATGCTGGAGCGCGCCAGCCGCCAGCAGGAACTCGAGATGGAAGGCAAAACGGCATGGCTCACCGGTTTGATGGAGCCGCTGCTCATCGTGACGATGGGCGGAATCGTGCTTCTGATCGTGCTGGCGATCATGCTTCCCATCATCGACATGAACCAGCTGGTCAGGTAAGAAATTGCGAGGCTTGATTTATCCTCTCTTTTTCATCACAATCCCAAGGTTAATTGAATCTTCCCCGCCTCCATGCGCATCCTGATCAGCAACGACGACGGCTATTTTTCTCCGGGTATCGCCTGCCTTGCCGAGACGCTTGCGAAAATCGCTGAAGTCACCGTGGTCGCCCCCGAGCGAGACAGGAGCGGTGCGAGCAATTCGCTCACCCTCGATCGGCCGCTCAATCTGAGGCGAGCCCACAGCGGCTTCTATTACGTCAACGGGACGCCGACCGATTGCGTGCGTCTCGC
>JAJZPK010000080.1 GCA_021811205.1 Pseudomonadota bacterium | reverse complement strand
TTACCCTGGTCCAGACAGGAAAAACCAGGAAGATCCCCATCATCCTCGTCCACTCTCCTTTCTGGCAGGGGCTGATCGACTGGATCAAGAACGTGCTCGTCGCCGAAAAGATGATCAGCCCCGAAGACGTCGACCTGATCAAGATGATCGACGAGCCCGAAGCCGTCGTGGATGCGATATTCAAGCATTACGAGTCGCGCGGCTTCTCGCCATCGGAAGCCGAGCATGAAATACAGCTCAACCTCTGACTTTCGGATAGAATAAGGGCCTTCGGCCATGAACTCGGAAAATATCATGCGTTACGCCATCATCGCCCTCGCCTGCCTCTTGCCCGTGCAGGCATTCGCAGACCAGAATCCCCCGGGGCTCGAGCCGCTCCCCGATGTCCCTCCTCCCGTGGTGAGCGAGGACAAATCGCCCGAGCCCGAAGTGACGATCAAGCAGAAGGGCGAAGAGAAGATCGAGGAATACCGCATCCACGGCCATCTTTACATGATCAAGGTCACGCCCAAGCACGGCGTTCCCTATTATCTCGTCGACGCCAAGGGAGACGGCCAGTTCGTTCGCCGCGGATCGATCGATCCTGGCGTCCGCCCGCCGATGTGGGTCATCCACCGCTTCTGACATGTCGGTTTTCACGACGGTCACACCCGATCAGCTCTCGATCTGGCTGGAAAACTTCGACCTTGGCAACCTGGTCGACATGCAGGGCATCGCTTCCGGAATCGAGAATACCAACTATTTCGTGACGACGGAAAAGGGGAAGTACGTCCTCACCCTTTTCGAGAAGCTGACGCTGGACGAGCTCCCCTATTACCTCGACCTGATGGCCCATCTCGCGTCGAAAGGCATCCCCTGCCCGAACCCCGTCCCTGACCACGATCACAGGCTTTTCGGGACATTGAACGGCAAGCCGGCGAGCATCGTCACCCGCCTGGCCGGAAAGTCGGTAGAGCATCCCGATGCGCGCCAGTGCGGCCTGATCGGCGAAATGCTGGCGGAAATGCACGTCAAGGGGAAAAGCTATCCTGAAAAAATGGCGAACCCGAGGGGCAGGAAGTGGTGGGAATGCGCGCTGCCCGAAATCCTGCCCTATACGAAGAAGGACGAAGGGAAACTGCTCGAGGAGGAGATCCGTTTCCAGTCGGCCCAGCATTTCGATGCGCTGCCCGAAGGCGTCATCCATGCCGATCTCTTCAGGGACAATGCCCTTTTCGACGGGGAAAAAATAGGCGGGCTCATCGATTTCTATTTCGCCTGCAACGACAGGCTGCTTCTGGATATCGCCATCACGGTGAACGACTGGTGCGTCGAGAACCACAGACTGGAAGAGACGCGGACGAGAGCCTTGCTCGAAGCCTACCACAGGGTCAGGCCGCTGACGGACGAAGAGGCGCGCGCCTGGCCGATCCTGCTGCGCACTGCATCCTTGCGCTTCTGGGTCTCCAGGCTATACGACTACTATCTGCCGAGGCCGGGGGAGCTCACCCATGCGAAGGATCCGGACCATTTCCGGTCCATCCTCGAAGGGCATGTCGCCAACCCCGACCCCGTCTGGCTCTAGAAGGAAATCGTCTCGCCCACCTTCATCACCCTGAGCTTCGCCTTCGCATGCCTTGCCTTGAGTTCAGCTGAAAAAGCCTTGGGCGTTCCTGTCAGGATGGGGAAAGTGCCGTAGTGCATGGGAATCACCCATTCCGGCTTCACCAGCTTCACGGCCATCGCTGCGCGGTCGGGCCCCATGGTGAAATGGTCGCCTATGCAGGCAAGCATGATGTCGACCTTGTGGAATCTGGGAATCAGCGACATGTCCGAAAAGACGTCGGTGTCGCCGGTATGATAGATCGCGGGGCCGTGCTTCACCATGATCAGGAAACCGCCCGGGTTGCCGCCCATGTGGATGTTCTTGCCGTCGGACGACATCACCGACGAGCTGTGCACGGCGGGAACGAATGCGATTTTCACTTCGCCGCCCAGGACGGTGATCACGCCGCCGAAATTGCCCAGCGTATCGAAGCCTGCCAGTTTCTTGGGATAGCCCGCATATTCCACGAGGCTGGTTCCGAGATCGTAGGTCGCAACGAGCTTCGCGCCGGTTTTCTTGGCGATCTCGACTGCATTGCCGACATGGTCGAAATGGCCGTGAGTGATCAGGATCAGGTCGACCTTGCCGATGTTCGCGAGGTCCTTTTTGCCTTCCTTGTTGGCCGGATTGGTGATCCAGGGGTCGATGAGCAGCACCTTGCCTTCTGGCGTTTTCACCTTGAAGGCTGAATGGCCGAACCAGGTGATTTCGGTCGAGGCGAACGAGGATGCCGGCAACAGCAATGCGAAGATTATTGCGAATATTCTGATCATGTATCTCTCCTTGAAAATTTTTCTTGGCAGTATAGCCCAAATCAGGGCTCGATAACCTTTCCTCTGGAAGACTTGACCGCGCTTCTTTTGCCCTTTTCCAGAAGCCGCTTCTCTTTGGACGCCCTTGTCGGGCGCGTGGGCCGCCTCGCCTTCTTCACCATTGATGCATCCATGACGAGATCCTTCAGCCGCCCGATCGCATCTTCCCTGTTCTTCTCCAGACTTCTGTAGCGCTGCGCCTTGATGACGATGATCCCGTCCCGGCTTATCCTGGCGTCCTTCAATGCGATCAGCTTCGCCTTCAAGTCTTCGGGCAATGAGGAAGCATTGACGTCGAAGCGCAGGTGGACCGCATTCGACACCTTGTTGACGTTCTGCCCGCCCGCGCCCTGCGCGCGGATCGCGGAAATCTCGATTTCGTTCTCGGGAATCTCGACGTTCACTTCTGGCATTTCGGACAATAGAAACTCGACCGCTGGCCCTGCCTGATCTGCCTGATCGGCGCGGCACATTTGCGGCAAGGCTCGCCCGACCTTCCGTAAACGAAATAATCCTGCTGGAAATAGCCCGGATTGCCGGAAGAATCGACGAAATCCCTGAGGCTGCTTCCGCCTGCCGCGATCGCATCCAGCAGCGTTTTCCTGATCTCGACTGCGAGCTTTTCGTAACGCGATTCGCCGATTTTACCTGCGGGTTTCACTGGGCTGATCCCGCTCCTGAAAAGCGATTCGTTCGCATAGATGTTTCCCACGCCCACGACGATCCTGTTGTCCATCAGGAACTGCTTGACCGAAACCTGCCTCCCCCTGGATGCGTCATGAAGCAATTTTCCGGAAAACTCAGGATCGAAGGGTTCAACGCCCAGATGCGCGAGGAGCGGATGGGCGGACGGATCGCCCTTCTCCCAGAGGATTGCCCCGAACCGCCTGGGATCCCTGAATCTCACGAGGCTGCCGTCCTCGAAAAGGAGATCGAAATGGTCGTGCTTTCCCGGCGGCTCGTCCTTTTCAAGATAGCGCAGACTTCCGGACATGCCCAGATGCAGGATCAGATTCCCCCTGCCGCAGTCGAGAAGCAGGTATTTCGCTCTTCTCGAAATTCTTTGTAGAACGGATCCCGGAATCTCGCTCGAAAGACTGCCTGGAACGGGCCAGCGCATGGCAGGATTCCTGACCCTGGCGCCGGCTATCCTTTTCCCTTCGACATGCGGCGCAAGTCCGCGCCGCGTCGTCTCGACCTCGGGCAATTCAGGCATGTATGTCCCCGAGCGAAGGAATCAATGCGTATTTCGCAGAAACCAGATAGACGGCATTGCCGCATTTCACGTACTGCTGGCCAGTGAGGGGGTTCAGGATGCCGAAATCGAACTCGACGTCATCGAAATCCACTCTGAGCTCAGGCTTGTCGAGCCCGAACCTGGCAAGGTTTCCCGCATCGAGCTTCTGGTCCGATCTGGCTTCCAGGATTGAAAGGATCTTCTTCACGGCTTCCATCTTGGCGTCTCCCCTTTTCGGGGCGACGATTTCCCATGAATCGCCTTTCCTTTCCAGGCTGATTTCAGGCATGCCTTGTTTTTCCACCCTGATGCTCGAAACTTTCTGCGGGGAAAGATCCGACAGCCTGAAGCCGTCCGAACGAGGCCACAGGAAAATCGAGGCTGCTGCGACAAGAGCTGCCAAAAGAAGTATCCAGTTCCTCACCTGCGCTTCCATCCGATGAATGCGGCAATCCCGATGAAGGCTAGCGGCAGGCCGAAGAGCAGTACGATCGCCATGGCAGCCGCAACGTTTTTCGAGAGCAGCATGCTCGCATCCAGCGTGGGTCTCGGCTGGATCGAAATCAGGCGCTCGTCTCCGGCAAGCCAGTTGACGAGATTGACGCCGAAATCCATGTTGCCGCCGTTGCCGACGAAGGCATTGGCGAGAAACTCGCCCGTCCCGACGACGACGATGCGCTGATCCCTTTCATGATTGGTGCGCTCCATGGATATTGCCACGGTGAAGGGTCCTCCCCCGCCTTTCGGGTTCGTCGATATCCAGCCCTGGGGCGCGGCCTCGACGAGCGGCGTGACATGCCATCCGCCTGCTTCCCTGACCCCGATTCTCCTTGCGAAGGGGAAAACGGTGATCAGATTGAAATTGCGCGTGATCGGGTGATGCCCGTAAAGCGTGCCGAGCGCCCAGCTCATCGGCGCATTGAGCTTGTCTGCTGCGGGATCGACAATCGTGCCCGGGGTGAGATCGAGTCCCAGCCTGTCGGCAAGCGGCTGAAGACCGTGCAGCGGCTCTCCCTTCCCGTCGTCCTGATCGATCAGCCAAAGCAGGTTTCCCCCCTTTTCGACGTAATCCTCGATCCGCTTTTCCTCGCCTGGAAGGAGATCGATCTGGGGGGTCGTGATGACCAGGAGGCTCATGTTCTGCGGCATGCCCTGGGCGAGCGCGAGATTGAGCCTGTCTATACTGAAGCCGTTCCTGACCAATTGCCTGCCGAAATCGCCCAGATCGAAATTGGCAACGCCGTCGAGCTTGCGCTCTCCGTGGCCGGACAATCCCATCACCAGCCTGCTTTCCTTGCGGGAAAGCCTGATCAGCAAATTGGTGACCGCTTCTTCGTTCAGGGTCCTGAGATGCTCGCTTCTCCCGCCATATTCGACGATCATCTCTCCATCGACCTGGATCCCCGCTTTCTCGGCAAGCTTGGGCTGCTCCACCGGATCGACGAAGGAAAGCTCGATATCCGGCTTGATGCGCCTGTAAGGGGCGAGAAAATCGCTGACGATCTTCCTCACGTCGCCATACTTGGGATCGTGCGCGGATGCATAGGATGTGATTCTGACGGGCCCCTTCATTTTCTCCAGGATCTGCCTGGTCGCGTCCGAGAGGCTATGCCTGCCGTTCTGGGTCAGATCCCATGTCTTCCTGTGCTGGCCGGAGAGAAAGCCGAGCATGAACACAAGCGCGACGAGCAGCACGATGGACACAAGCTTTTTCATCGCTGCTCCAGGCGCCATACGGAAAGCGTCAGGAAAAGGGCAATCGCCAGCAGGTAATAGGCGATGTCACCGGTGTCGACCAGCCCCTGGTTGAAGTGCTCGAAATGACCCGAGGGGGATATGGCCAGGAAGAATCCGCCCGAGCCGAAGCGGACTGCCCAGAGCCCGAGCAGCGCCCCGATCCCGCCTATGCCTGCTAGATAAGGATGAGTCGTCAAACAGGAAATGTAGAGGCCAAGCGCGGCAAATGAGGCTGCGGAAAAAAGGAGGCCAAGGAAGTTTGAAAAGAGCAGGCCGAAATCGATCTTCCCGCCGAGGAGCAGGGTGAGGGCCATGAAGAGCACGAGCCCTATGGCTGCGCAAAGGAAGACAAGAAGCCCCAGGTATTTGCCGAGGACGATCTCGAGCGAGGATACCGGGGCGGAAAAAAGCAGGGGGAGGGTCTGGTTCCTCGCCTCTTCGGCGACGAGGCGCATCGTGAAAAGCGGAATGATCATCAGGAAAATCATCGAGGCTGCGGAAAAGAGCGGCGCAATGATCCATTCCGTGACGCCGGGCGGATTGACGAGATGCTGCAGTTTGGCCTGCACGCCCAGGAATGCATCGAGGCGCGCAAGGAATATCCAGGCGAGAATCACCTGGAAGATGGCCAGCGCGATCCAGGCCTGAGGCGAGGAAAAAAGCGCTTTTGCTTCCCTGGCTGCAATGATCCTGATCACGAGCCCTCCTTCGTCAGTTCGGCGAAGACCGCTTCCAGGCTTCCCCTGGAAGGCGCAATGCGCGTGAGGCCCCACCCCCTTTCGCCGGCCAGAGAGACGAGCGTCTCGGTCGGATCCAGCTTCTCTTCGTGATGGAGAATGAAAAGACCTCCGGGAAGGGCTTCGACTTTCGAAATGCCTGATATGGAAGACAATTCGCCGACAGGGGGAGGATTCCTGAATCCGGCCTCGACAGCATGCCGACTCCCTTCCAGCTTTCCCTTGTAGACCTGCCTGCCGTGATGCAGGATCTCGACCCTGTCGCAAAGGCTCTCCACCTCGGAAAGAATGTGGGTGGAAAGGATCACCCCGCACCTGTTTCCGATTTCGCGTATCAAGGCCCTGACTTCGCGTATCTGGTTCGGGTCGAGCCCCGAAGTGGGTTCGTCCAGAATGACGACCTCGGGGTTGTGGAGGATGGCCTGGGCGATGCCGACACGCTGCTGATAGCCCTTCGAAAGCGAGCTGATCAGGCGGTGTCCTGTATCCTGCAGCCCGCATTTTTCCTTGATTTCAAGGAGAGAATCTCCCTTCGAGCGATGCAGCCTCATGGCGAACTTCAGATAATCATCCACCTTCATGTCGCGGTAGAGCGGCGGCGTTTCGGGAAGATAGCCGAGCCTTGCCTTGGCCTTCAGGGGATCCTTCCACAGATCGATGCCGCACAGGCTGACCGTTCCCGAATCCGGTCTCAGGTTTCCGGTGAGCATGCGCATCGTCGTGCTCTTTCCCGCACCGTTCGGCCCGAGAAAACCGAGCACCTCTCCCCGCCTGAGCTCGAGGGTAACGCCTTCGACGGCCGTCCTTGCCCCGTAGGACAGACTGAGGCCGCGGGCCTCGAGAATGAGGGATGCATCAGACATTTCCATAAACGACTCTCTTGTGGTGCAGCTCAAATATACCTAATATGCAGGTATTGTTGAACGAATTTCCAACCTTGTCCTCTAATTTAGCTTTGAATGCCATTCCCGCATGAACTTCAAACCATTCGCACTAGCCCTGCCCCTGCTCTTCGCCGCATGCGCACAGCAGCCGGTCAAGCCGCAGCCGGCAAAACCCGTTGAAGCCGCGAAGTCCGCCCCTGCAACACCCAAGCTCCCGGACATCGCTTTGAGCGAAGATCTGCTCTACGAGTTCCTTCTGGGAGAAATCGCGGGACAGCGGGGCAATCTCGCGATCGCCGATGAGGCCTATGTGGACATGGCGAAAAAGACGCTCGACCCGAGGATCGCGAGCCGTGCGCTCGACATCGCCCTCTTTTCCGGAAACGAGCAGGATGCGCTGGAAATGGCGAAGCTCCTGGAAAAGCTCGACCCTGGCTCCGAGAAGGCGAAGCAGGCGCTTTCACCCCTCCTCGCCCACAGCGGCAATCTCGCCGAAGCGCGCCCCGGCATCGCAACGCTGCTCGCCCAGCAAAGCGGGGACAGGCTGGGACGTGCCCTGCTCGAGCTCAACAACCTTTTCGCAAATCAGCAGGACAAGCAGGCCGTGCTGGTTGCCGTGCAGGATCTGACCAAACCCTATCTCGCACGTCCGGAAGCGCATCACGCCATTGCCTTCGCTGCCTGGCAAGCAGGCAAGCTTGATCTCGCCATCGAGGAAGCCGACAAGGCCGAATCGATGCATCCCGGCTGGGAGCTTCCCGCCCTTCTTAAACTGCAGGTGCTGGAACAGCAGGACAAGGACAAGGTCCAACCCTTCGCGGAGGGCTTTCTCGGAAAATATCCGAAATCCCAGGGAATCAGGCTTGCCTACGCGAAATTCCTGGTGTCCGAAAAGCGATATACGGAAGCCCGGAAGGAATTCGTCGAGCTGAAGCGGACCTTCCCTGAAAACAGGGAGGTGTCTTTCGCAGTGGGCCTGCTTTCTCTGCAGCTCGGGGACACCGATACGGCCATTTCCGAATTCAAGGGTCTGCTCGACAAGAATTATCCGAACTCGGACCTCGTGCGCTACTACATCGGACAAAGCTTCGAAAGGAAGCATGAACCGACGGAAGCCGAAAAATGGTACCAGTCGATCGGACCGGGCAGCCAGTATCTTCATGCCAAAACCAGGATCGCCCTGATCATTCAGAAGCGCAAGGGCCTTGCCGCTGCGAGAAACTATCTGCACCATCTTCCGACCCATGAAGAAGCGGAAAAGATCTTCCTCATCGAGGCGGAAGCGCAGATGCTGCACGATGCGAAACAATACAGGACCGCCTTTTCCGTCCTCAGCAATGGACTTGCGAAATTTCCCGATTCTTCGAATCTGCTTTACGACCAGGCGATGGCCGCTGAGAAAATAGGCCGCGTAAGGGAAGCCGAACAAAGTCTGAAGAAGCTGATCCGCCTGCAGCCTGATTTCGCGCAGGCCTACAACGCCCTGGGTTATACCCTCGTCGTGCACAGTACCCGCTACAAGGAAGCGCAGAGGCTGCTCGAGAAGGCGCTCGCCCTTTCTCCGGAAGACCCCTTCATCCTGGACAGCATGGGCTGGCTGCAATACAAGATGGGGCACAAGTCTTCCAGCCTGAGCTACCTGAAGCGCGCCTATTCCGGACAGCACGATCCTGAAATCGCAGCGCATCTGGTCGAAGTGCTCTGGATGACCGGCAACCGCGAGGATGCCAGGCGATTGCTCGATTCTTCCCTGAAGGCGAACCCGGGCAACGAAGCACTGAAGAAGAGCATGAAAAAATTCGGGCATTGATGCGCATTTTCCTGCTCCTGCTGCTGCTTCTCGCCGGATGCAGCACAGTGCCGCCCAGATCTACATCCCCGGACACCCTGTTCGACCTGTCGGGCAGGATCGCCGTGAAATACGGCAGCGAAGGTTTCTACGGGAACCTGCGCTGGATCCACAAAAGGCATTCGGACGAAGTCTGGCTGCTCTCCCCCCTGGGCCAGACAGTGGCCCATATCCAGAGCAGCCCAGGAATGGCCCGCCTGACCGACCGCCATCTGAAGGAATACATGGCTCCGGACGTCGAGACCCTGACTGAAAAGATCCTGGGGTGGCGCCTGCCGCTGGAAGGGCTCGACTGGTGGATAAGGGGAATGGCCTCCAACCGCTCGCCTTCGGCAGCCTCCCATGACGAAGCGAACAGGATCGTCTCGCTCAGGCAGGACGGGTGGGAAATCCGCTATCCGCGCCGCTTCGAGAACGGCTCGCCGAAAGTGGTCGTGCTCGAACGGCAGGACATCCGGATCAAATTCGTCATCGACGCCGACTCGTGATTCGCTATCCAGCCCCCGCCAAGCTCAACCTTTTCCTCCATGTGGTGGGCAGGCGCTCCGACGGCTACCATTTGCTCCAGACGGTATTCAGGTTCATCGATTACGGGGACAGCCTGACATTCGAAGTCACGGATTCCCCTGAAATCACCCTCCTCGACCCGATTCCAGGCGTGCCTTCCGAATCCAATCTTTGCGTGAAAGCGGCACGGCTGCTCCAGATCGAGGGGAACTGCAGGCTGGGCGCCAGAATCGGACTGGAAAAGAAGCTGCCGATGGGCGGCGGGCTTGGCGGGGGAAGCTCGGATGCTGCGACCACCCTGATCGTGCTCAACAGACTCTGGAAGCTGAATCTCGGCCGGGAAAAGCTGATGGAAATCGCCCTGAGGCTGGGCGCGGACGTCCCCGTTTTCGTCTACGGAGAGAATGCTTTTGCGGAAGGAATCGGCGAGAAGCTCGAACCCGTTCTTCTCGATCCTGCCTGGTATCTGGTTCTCGTTCCGCCCGTTCAAATCCCGACCGCCGAGATTTTCGCACGTCCGGAATTGACAAGGGACACGAATCCCATCAAAATATCGCACTTTTCGATCGAGACGGGTCACAACGACCTGGAGCCGGTCGCCTGCGGACGTTATCCTGTCCTGGCAGACTACCTGGCTTGGCTCAAGCGATATGGGCGAGCGCTCATGACAGGATCCGGATCCTGCGTTTTTGCCGAATTTTCGAGCGAAAAGGATGCAGAGATCGCGCTGGAAGCATTGCCAAAGGAAATGCAGGGCTTTCTGGCCAAGGGTCTCGATCACCATCCGCTGAAGGATTTTTAGCGGAAACAGTTTTGGGGAGTCGCCAAGTGGTAAGGCACCGGATTTTGATTCCGGCATTCGTAGGTTCGATCCCTACCTCCCCAGCCAGTTTGA